>NZ_JBEXPJ010000062.1:0-44040 GCF_040611995.1 Lentzea sp. NPDC006480 | reverse complement strand
GTGGACGGGCTCGCGGATGCCGCGGCAGTTGTCCACAGATCGCCGAGCGGGCCCTTGACAGCCGGGTCGGCGCGATAAATTTGGGCTGCCTCCTCATGGTGGTCAGCCCCCTGGGTGGGCGGGGCCCGACGATCGCGCCGTCGACCGTGATCGCGTGGTGGAACATCGTCCCGCGCTCCCAGCCCTCCGCCGCCATGGCGAGGAAGCTCGCGGCAGCCGACGCGTCGTAGTCGACGTGCGACCACGGCATCCACGGCCGCAGATGCGTGAGCGACTCCCGAATGATCTGCAGCAACTCCGCGGCGTCGGCCTCACACAGCTTCCGGAGCTCCATACTTCACTTTGTAGCGCAGGTGCGTGACCGAGGCGCTCTCGATCACCGAGATCGGGCCCTCCAGCTCATAACCCTTGCCGGGCGCGAAGAACGGCGTTCCTCCACCGAGGATCACCGGCACCAGGTCGAGGAAGATCTCGTCCACCAGCCCGGCGTCGATGGCCTGCCGGGTGACCTCGCCCGAGTTCAGGCCCACCACCTTGTCGCCCGCCTTCGACCGGGCGATCTCGATCGCCTTCTCGATGCCGTCGCTGCAGAACGTGAAGTGCTCGGTGTCCTCCAACGGCCGATGGGTGAGCACGACGGTGTGCACGCCCATCGGGTGCTGTCCGCCCCAGGCGTTGGTGAGGTCGTAGAGCTTGCGTCCGACGACCAGCGCGCCGGTCGCCTGGATCAAGCCGCCGAAATAGGCGGCGCTGGCGGGCGTGAGGTGGACGGTCATCGAACCCGTCGGCACGGTGAACGCCACATCGCCCGCCTCGTACCAGCGGAACAGCTTGTCGAACCCGGAGTTGTCCGGGCCCGAGACATAACCGTCGATCGAGGTGCTCGCGCCCGTGTAGACCTTGCCCATTGCTGCCTCCCGTGTGTGTTCGTCACCCGTAGGTCGAACCAGGCGACACGGATTTCGACAGGGTCAGCCAGGCCGCATACTCAGCCGATCGGGTCCGGCAGCAGCGTCACCTCGTAGCCGCAGTCGATGACATCACCGGTGGCGGGGTCGCGCAGCTCGACGCGCCACTTCGACGCGAACTGCTCCACGCCGTGGTGCATCGGGATCGTGCCGGACAACAGCACGGTGCCGGGTTTGAGCAGGCCCAGCTCGCGCAGCCGGTCCACCCAGTACTGCGGGGTCAGCAGTTCGGCGAGCGTGCCTCGCTGAATCTCCACGCCATCCGCCCACGCGGTCAGCTCGATCGAGTCGACGCGGTCCGCGACGTCGGACAGCCGCCATGCCTTGCGGCCGAGCACGTCCGGGCTCGCGTTCTTGCTCCACGCGACGCCGTGCACCTCCAGCGCACGGTCCGTGTGGTCGCACGCGACCGTCAGCAGCACGTCGTCTTCGGTGACAACCAACGCCCACTCGGCCTCGCCGGACGTCTTCTGGTGCTGGGCCGGGACCGTCGTCGTCTGCTGCGCGAGGTACGGCGAGACGGGGTAGAGGCTCGGCGTCACGGACGGCGCCGGCACCCCCAGTTCGGCTAGTTCGCGCACGTGGGCGGCCACGTCGTCCTGGCTGCGACCTGCGTACCCGCCGTTCAGCAAGGTCGTCACGGCGACCTCTTCGACGGTGCCGTCAGGGAGGTCGAAGGCCAGTGTGCAAGCGGTAGACATGCGGTACTCCTTGCGCATACGAGTTGTATACAGGCAGTATTACCGCATGCCGCCAGACACAGCAACGACAGTCACTCCACACGACGTACCCCGATCAGCGCTCGTCCGAGCCTTCGTGGCCTCGCTCTCCGGTACCGCACTGGAGTGGTACGACTTCGCGATCTACAACGTCGCCGCCGCCGTCGTGCTCGGCCCGTTGTTCTTCCCGAGCTCCGAACCGCTCACCGCGACGCTGCTCGCGTTCTCGACGTACGCGGTCGGCTACCTGTCGCGGCCGCTCGGCGGGTTCTTCTTCGGCCGGCTCGGCGACAAGATCGGCCGCAAACGCGTGCTCGTCACGACGCTGCTGATCACCGGCATCGCGACGTTGCTCATCGGTCTGTTGCCGACGCACGCCGCGATCGGTTCCGGAGCCGGTGTGCTGCTCGTGCTGCTGCGATTCGCGCAAGGCGTCGGGCTCGGCGGGGAGTGGGGCGGCGCCGTGCTGTTGTCCAGCGAGTACGGCAACCCGAAGCAGCGCGGTTTCTGGGCGTCGGCCGCTCAGATCGGCCCGCCCGCCGGCAACCTGATGGCGAACGGCGTGCTCGCGCTGCTCGGTGTGGCGCTGTCGGACGCGGCCTTCATGTCGTGGGGCTGGCGGGTGGCGTTCCTGTTGTCCGCGGTGCTGGTGATCTTCGGCCTGTGGATCCGGGTGAAGCTGGAGGAGACCCCGGTCTTCAAGGCGATCGAGGAACGCGGCGACCGCCCGTCCGCGCCGGTCAGCGAGGTGTTCCGCACGCAGGGCCGGCCGCTGCTCGCCGCCGTGCTGTGCCGCGTCGGGCCGGACGTCCTGTACGCGCTGCACACCGTCTTCGTGCTGACCTACCTGACGACCCAGCTGAAGCTGCCGCGCAACTACGGCCTCATCGCCGTGCTGATCGCCTCGGGCTTCCAGCTGTTCCTGATGCCGCTCGCGGGCTGGCTGTCCGACCGGGTCAACCGGCGCGGTCTCTACGCGGTGGCCGCGGTGTGCGGCGCGGTGTGGCCGTTCGTGCTGTTCCCGCTGATCGACACGAGGTCCTGGCCCCTGATGGTGCTCGGAGTCGTGGTGGGACTTGGCTTTCACGCGTTCATGTACGGACCGCAGGCGGCGTTCATCGCCGAGCAGTTCACCGAACGCCTCCGCTACACCGGCAGCTCGCTCGCCTACACGCTGGCCGGCGTGATCGGCGGCGCGATCGCTCCGTTGCTGTTCACCGCGCTGCTGGCGAGTTTCCACACGTGGGTGGTCGTCGGCGTCTACGTCAGCGTGGCGTGCGTGGTGACGCTCGTTGGTCTTCGTCTCGGCCGCGACCCGCAGTCCGAAGACGAGATTCAGGCGCCGAGCAGCACTTTCAGCGTGGTGTCCAAGTGAGCGGTGATCGCCGCGGTGGCCGCGCCGACGTCTCCGGACTCGAGCGCGGCCACGATCGCGTTGTGCTCGTCGATCACGGCCTGCTGCCGGTTCTGCGCCCGGTACAACGCGACCACTCCCGCGCGCACCTGCCGTGCGCGCAACCCCTCGTAGGTCTTCGTCAACAGCTCGTTGCCCGTCGCCGCCACCAACAGCGCGTGGAACTGCCTGTCGACGTCGATGAACTGCCGCGCGTCCTCGACCAGCCACCGCTGCTGCTCGATGAGCTCGACCATCTTCCGCAACGGCACAGTGCCCTCGGCGATCGTGCGCTCGGCCGCATACCGCTCGACAACCCCGCGCAGCTCCATCAGCTCCGTGATCTGCCGCGACGACAACGGCGCGACGTACGCACCCTTCTTCGGCACGAGCTGCACGAGGTCTTCGGCGGCGAGCAGCAGCAGCGCCTCACGAATCGGCGTGCGGGACACGCCGATCTGGTTGGCGACGTCCTGCTCGCTGATGAACCGCCCCTGCATCTCGGGGTCGGCGAGGATCGTGTCCTTGAGGAACTCGTAAGCCTTTTCCCTGCCGGACAAGCTGTCTGCAGCCTGCATACAACATGTATACCAGAGGAGGATCATGCGTATCGCGCTCAACCAGATCAGCTCCAGCGCTGATCCGGCCGAAAACCTGGCCACCATCCGCACCCACGTAGCCGCCGCGGCCGCGGAGGGCGCCCGCATTGTGCACTTCCCGGAAGCCGCACAGTGCCGTTTCGGCGTCCCTCTCACCCCGATCGCCGAACCGCTGGACGGCCCCTGGGCCACCGCCGTCCAAGAAATCGCCGACGAACACAACGTCGTCGTAGTGGCCGGCATGTTCACGCCGGGCATCGACGGCCGCGTTTCCAACACCACTCTCGTGACCGGCAACGGCCTGCACCTCGGCTACGACAAGATCCACTTGTTCGACGCCTTCGGCTTCCGCGAGTCCGACAACGTCACCCCGGGCGACAAGCCCGTGACCTTCTCCGTCGACGGCACCACCTTCGGCCTGGCGACCTGCTACGACGTCCGCTTCCCCGAACTCTTCCGCGCCCTCGCCGAGACCGCCCCGGTGATCCTGCTCGGCGCCTCCTGGGGCGCGGGTCCCGGCAAAGCCGCCCAGTGGGACCTGCTGATCCGAGCCCGAGCCCTCGACGCCACCTCCTGGGTGCTCGCCTGCGGCCAGGCCGATCCGAGTGCCGACCACGGTTCCGCCCCGACGGGAATCGGCCGCAGCGCCGTGATCGACCCGCTCGGCACGGTCCGCGCGCAGCTCGGCGGCGCACCGGGCACAATCCTGTCCGATGTGGACATTCCGCTGGTCGACGAGGCCCGCGCGATGCTCCCGGTGCTGGCCAACCGGAGGCTCTAGATGCGCGAGGAACACGAGTTCTTCCCGGTCGGCGCACTGGACTGGCACCAGGCCGACCCCGGCGTGACCGAACGAATCCTCAGCCGTGACCCGGAATCCGCGACCCTGACGAGAATCGCGCGCTGGCAACCGGGCCTGGAGACCTCAGGAGTGATCCGCCACGACTACCACGAGGAGGTCTACCTCCTGGAGGGCGAGCTGACCGACCTGACCCTCGGCAAAACCTTCGGCCCCGGCCACTTCGCGAGCCGCCGCCCCGGCATGCCCCACGGTCCATACCGGACGGACACGGGCTGCGTCATGCTGGAAATCCGCACGGATCACCGCTGACTCGTCCCGATGTCGAACACCGCGGGCGATTTGCGCAACGCGTTGCGGTACACGTGCCACGCGATCACCAGGTCCTGCATCGGCATTCCGGCCGGGCTGTACACGGTGACCTGGTCCGCGCGCGTCCGGCCGGGATGCTCGCCCCGCAGCACCGCACCGATCGTCGTGTCCGCCTCCACGTGCGCGAGCCCGGGATCGTCCACCACGACCAGCGCCTCCGCCAGCAACCCGGAAGCCAGCTCGGCCCTGCCGGGCTCGTCCGCGCCGAGGCTCGTGATGTGAGTGCCGGCCGGGACGTGGTGCAGCACCGGCTCGCGCGACCACGTGGCCATCAGGACGATCTCGCCGTCAGGCGCGTCCGTCGTGCGGATCCCCAGTCCGGACGCCCAGGCGGCGAAACTCGAAGCGGCGGCGGGGTTCGTGTCCCGCACCTGGACCGAGTCGATCGGCCGCAACGCCGCCAGGGCTGCCAGCTGTGCCCGGCCCTGGGCACCGGCCCCGATCACGGTGACCGCGCGGGCTTGCGGACGTGCCAGCAGGTGCGCGCCCAGCGCCCCGCCCAGCCCGGTCCGCAGGGCGGTGAGCGGGGCACTGTCGATCAGGGCCAGCAGGTCGCCGGTCGCCAGGTCGTGCAGGCAGATGACGCCGGTGATGGCGGGGGAGCGGCGAGGGTTCTTCGCGTGCACCTTCACCGTGTAGGCCGGGATGCCCGCCGCCAGGCCCGGCACCAGGACCATGGCCGTGACGTCCTCGGTCACCTGCGCGCGCACCCGCTGGCCGGGCTCCGCAGGCCCGGCCCGGAGCGCGGTCGTCAGCTCGTCGGCCAGGCGGGGCAGGTCGATCTCGGCGTCCCCGGCACCCACGACGATCGTCACGAGTCCGAGCCTAGGGCTCGACGCGCCAGAGCGGAGCTGATCAACTGGATGACATGAGGGGTTTGATCATCGACTTCGGCGGCGTGCTCAGCACCCCGTTCGAGGACTCCGCGAAGGCGTTCTGCAAGCGGGAGGGCATCGAGCCGAACGCGTTGACGAACGCGCTCAAAGCGAACGCGGAGCTCGTCGCGGATCTCGAACGCGGCAGCACGACCCAGGAGCATTTCAGCGAGGTCATCGGGTTGCGGCTGAGGCTCTTCCCGGACGACCTGGTCGAGCGGATCACCCGCCAGATGCAGCTGAGGCAGGAGGTCGTGACAGCGGTCCGCAACACGAGGGCCAAGGTCGCCGTGCTCACGAACTCGCTGGGCTCGACACCGTTCGATCTCTACGAGCGCTTCGACCTCGACGTCGACGCCCTCATCGCGTCGGACCGGTACCAGATGCGCAAGCCGGACCCGAAGCTCTACGAGATCGCCGCAGACAGCATCGGCACCGCCCCGGAGGACTGCGTGTACGTCGACGACTCGCCGAAGTTCCTGGAACCGGCCAGCGCCCTGGGCATGACCACCGTGCTCGCGACGAGCCCGGAAGTCACGATCAAGGCGCTGGCCGAACTGTTCTAGACCCAGCGGACGTGGGTGCCGTCGCGCACCGTGCCCACGTACTCCTCGACCAGGTCCTCCAACGCCACCACACCGAGCACCGAGCCGTCAGCCGAGACCGCCCGCGCGAGATGCGACTGCGCGCGACGCAGAGCGGTCAGCGCCTCGTCCAGACGAGCGTCCACCGGCACCTCGGGCAGACCGCGCACCCGGCCACGCGGCACCAGAGTCGCGGCACCCTCCAGGTCCAGCACGTCCTTGACGTGCAGATACCCGATCAGCCCGGCATCCGACAGCACCGGGAACCGCGAGAACCCGGTAGCGGCCACCGCGGCCTCGATCTCGCCGACGGTGGGAGAAGCCGAGACGGTGGTCAGCCGGTCCAACGGCACTAAAACGTCCGCCACGGTGCGCTCGGCCGACGACAACGTCTGCGCCAGACGACGGTGCTCCGAGTCCTCCAGCAACCCCTCGGAGCGGGACTGGCCGATCAGCAACGCCAGTTCGTCAGGCGTGTAGGCCGACTCCAGCTCCTCGACGGGCTCCACGCCGAAGCGGCGCAGCACCCACCGGCCCACCGCGGTGAACAGCGCGAGAGCGGGCGCGATCATCCGCGAGAAGCCGTAGTGCACCGGCACCAGCCACACGGCGGCCCGCTCCGGACCGGCGATCGCGAGGTTCTTCGGCACCATCTCGCCGAGGATCGTGTGCAACGCGACGACGATGACCAACGCCACCGCGAACGCCACACCGTGCACCACGGCCAGAGGCAGCCCAACCGCGCCGAGGGGCCCCTCCAACACCGACGCCAAAGCAGGCTCGGCGATCGCACCCAGGCCCAGCGAACAAAGCGTGATGCCCAGCTGGGCGCCCGCGATCAGCAACGGCAGCTGCTGCGACGCCTTGATCGCGGTGCGGGCGCGCGCGGAACCCTTGTCGGCCAAGGCTTCCAAGCGGTCACGGCGCGCGGTGATCACGGCGAACTCGGCACCGACGAAGAAGGCGTTGCCCGCCAGCAACAAGACCACGACCAGGAAGTTCACGACGACACCACCCGCAGCTCGGCCACGCGGTGGCGGTCCATCCTCATCACGGTCACCCTCCAGCCGCCGACGCGGATCTCGTCGCCGACGTCCGGAATCCGTCCCAGCCGGGACAGGACCAGCCCGGCCAGCGTCTCGTAGTCGCCCTCGGGCATGTGGAACCCGGTCGCCTCGGCCACCTCGTCGTCCCGCAACAGCCCGGACACGAGCCAGCTGTCCTTGCCGAGTGAACGCACCGGCGGCGCCTCGCCCCGGTCGTGCTCGTCGCGCACGTCGCCGACGATCTCCTCGACGACGTCCTCCAGCGTCACCAGGCCGGCCGTGCCGCCGTACTCGTCCACGACCAGCGCGGTCTGCAGACCGGAAGCCCGCAGCCGGTCCAGCAGCGCGTCGCCCTCCAGCGTCTCCGGCACCGAATAGACAGGCCGTGTCAGAGCCGAGAGAGGAGTCGTCCCGCGCAGAGCGGCGGGCACGGCGAACGCCTGCTTCACGTGCACAATCCCGCGCACGTCGTCCAGCGACCCGTCATGCACCGGAAAGCGCGAAAAACCGGTCTCGCGCGCCTTGGAAACCAAATCCAGCACGGTGGCATCCGCCCGCAGCGCCTCGACGTGCACCCGCGGCGTCATCAGCTCGCCGGCCGTCCGATCGCCGAACCGCAACGACCGGCCCAGCAACACCGCCGTGCTCTGATCGAGAGTCCCGTGCTCGGCCGACGTCCGCACCAGCGCACCCAGCTCCTCAGGCGACCTGGCGGAGGCCAGCTCCTCGACCGGCTCCACGCCCAAGCGCCGGACCAGCCAGTTCGCCGAGTTGTTCATCCAGTTGATCAACCAGCGGAACACCGTCGAGAACGCCGCCTGAATGCCGACGACCAGTCGCGCGGTCTCCAGCGGCCTCGCGATCGCGAGGTTCTTCGGCACCAGCTCGCCGAAGATCATCGACAACGCCGTGGCGATCGCGAGCGCCAAGGCCAGCGACAACCCGCCGGCCACCGCGTGCGGCACGCCCACCGTCGTGAGCCCAGGCTCGATCAGCGAGGCGATCGCGGGCTCCGCGATGTAACCGGTGATCAGCGTGGTCAGGGTGATCGCGAGCTGCGCGCCCGAGAGCTGGAACGACAACGTGCGGTGGGCGCGGTCGATCGTCCGCGCCTTCGTGTCACCGACCTCGGCGACGTGCCGCTCGACCGTGCTGCGTTCCAGCGCGGTCAGCGAGAACTCCGCCGCCACCGCGATGAAGGTGCCGGCGGTCAGCGCCACGACGGCGAGCAGACCGAGCACGCTCAGAAGGATTCCGGTCACCTATGCGCTCCAGAGCAGCAAGGGACCGGGTTGGTATGCCAGCCAGGGCCAGACCCCATGGGGACGGCTCAACTCCTCGTGACTAAGTACGTGTACAGCCAGGTGCAGTCTAATTGTCGGCCAGAATCAATTGTGCGCAGTCGAGGCCCTGAGCACCACCTCGCCCGCCACGCGGACAGTGCGTGCCTCGTCACCACCCGCGTCCAGCACGAGACCGGCCGCGAGCTCGCCCATCTCCTCCAACGGCAGCCGGACGGTCGACAAGGCGGGCACGGTGTCGCGCAAGGTGGGGATGTCGTCGAACCCCGCGATCGACATGTCCTCAGGCACCCGCACGCCACGTTCCCGCAGCGCAGCCATGGCGCCCATCGCCATCACGTCGGTCACGGCGAACACACACGTGGTGCGCGACTTCGACCCCAGCAGCTCCAAAGCCGCCTCGTAGCCGCCGTCACGGGTGAACGCGCCGTTGATCACCACGGGCGGTGCGACACCGGCGTCGGCGAGCCCGGCCTTGAACCCCGCGAGCCGGTCACGAGCCACCACGAGCTCGGAAGGACCACCCAATACGGCGAACTTCTTGTGCCCGAGCTCGGCCAGCGCGCGAGCCAGCGCGCGGCCTCCCGCACGGTTCCCGGGAACGACGGTGTCGGTGCCGAGCTTCGCCTGCGACACGCACGCGACCCGCCCGCCCTGTTCGGTGAACGCGTCGATCTCGGCGGCCAGCCGGGCCTGCGACGCACGGTCCGTCGTCCGCGAACCGGCCAGCACCACCGCACGTGCCCGATGCGCACGCAAAGTGGAAAGCAGCTCCACCTCGCGCTCGGGACGGCGACCGGTCGTGCCGAGCACGACGACGAGCCCCGCCTCCTCGGCCACCCGCGTCACGCCCGCCGCGATGCAGGAGAAGTACGGGTCGGTGATGTCGTGCACCACCAGGCCGACGAGCGAGCTGGAGTTGCGGGCCAGGGCCTGCGCGGACGCGTTCGGCACGTAACCGAGCTGCTCCGCGGTGCGCAGGACGCGGTCGCTCAGCTCTTCACTGACCTGCCGAGTGCTGCCGTTGAGCACGCGCGACGCGGTCGCCAGCGACACACCCGCCTGCTTGGCCACCTCGGCGAGCGTCACCTGTCGTGCGGACACGACCACCTCCGTCAACGTGCATGTGAGCGCTGAGACTAACTCGCGCGGAGGTTGACGGCCGTCAAGCGCCGCCATTAGCGTGGCGGGAAAGCGCTTTCCAGCGCTGCTACCAGGGAGGTGCGATGGCGGTTCGGACCATTGGAGTGGCGGTCAACGGCGTCACGGGGCGGATGGGATATCGCCAGCACCTGGTCCGGTCCCTCCTCCCGCTGCGCGACGAGGGCGTCCGGTTGCCGGACGGGACCGTGATCAAGGTCGAACCGGTCCTCGTGGGCCGCAACGCCGACAAGCTCAAGGAGATCGCGGAACGGCACGACCTCGCGCGCTGGACGACGGACCTCGACGCGGCACTGGCTGACCCGTCAGTCGAGATCTACTTCGACTCGCAGGTCACGTCCAGGCATGTTGAGTCGATCACCAAGGCCATCGAGGCCGGCAAGCACATCTACACCGAGAAGCCGGTCAGCGAGACCGTCGAGGAAGCGCTCCAACTGGCCGCGCTCGCCGACGCGAAGGGCGTGAAGCACGGCGTCGTCGCGGACAAGCTCTACCTGCCCGGCATCCGCAAGCTCAAGCGGCTGATCGACGGCGGCTTCTTCGGCCGGATCCTGAGCGTGCGCGGGGAGTTCGGCTACTGGGTCTTCGAGGGCGACTGGCAGCCCGCGCAGCGCCCGAGCTGGAACTACCGGGCGGAGGACGGCGGCGGCATCGTCAGCGACATGTTCTGCCACTGGAGCTACCTGCTGCACAACCTCTTCGGGCGCGTCGAAGCGGTGACCGCGAAGGCCGTCACGCACATTCCGACGCGCTGGGACGAGCAGAACAACGAGTACGCGGCCACGGCGGACGACGCCGCGTACGGGATCTTCGAGATTGAAAACGGTGTCATCGCCCAGATCAACTCGTCCTGGTGCGTGCGGGTGCGCCGCGACGAGCTCGTCGAGTTCCAAGTGGACGGCACCGAGGGGAGTGCGGTCGCGGGGCTGCGCGAATGTTTCGTGCAGCCCCGCGCCGTCACGCCGAAGCCGGTCTGGAACCCGGATCTGCCGGTCACGCACCCGTTCCGCGACCAGTGGCAACAGGTGCCGGACAACGAGGACTTCGACAACGGCTTCAAGGTGCAGTGGGCGGAGTTCCTGCGGCACGTCTACCAGGGCACGCCGTTCCCGCACGACTTCCGCGCGGGCGCACGGGGTGTAGCGCTGGCCGCCGCCGGTCTGCGGTCCTCTTCGGAGGGTCGCCGGGTGGAGATCGCGGATGTCTAGCCAAGATCAACGTGATCGCATCGTGTTCGCCGCGGCACACGTTGTGGCGAAAGACGAGCGCACGGTCGACTGGGACGCGACACTCGCGTTCCGGCACCACCTCTGGTCGCACGGCTTGGGTGTCGCGGAGGCGATGGACACCGCCCAGCGCGGCATGGGCCTCGACTGGCCGACCGCCGCCGAGCTGATCCGCCGCAGCGCCGCCGAGAAGACCGGGCGGATCTGCGCGGGCGTCGCCACTGATCACCTCACCGGCGAGGTCGGCCTCGACGACGTGCTCAAGGCTTACCTGGAACAGCTCGACGTCGTGCAGGAAGCGGGCGCGCAGCCGGTGCTGATGTGCTCGCGGCAGCTCGCGGCGTGTGCGAAGAGCCCTGAGGACTACGAGAAGGTCTACGGGACGTTGCTGGACAACGTCAGCGAACCGGTGGTCCTGCACTGGCTCGGCACCGCGTTCGACCCGGCGCTGGCGGGGTACTGGGGTGCGGCCGAAGTCGATCAGGCCACGGACAACTTCCTGGCGATCATCGCGGCACGACCGGACAAGGTCGACGGCGTGAAGGTCTCGCTGCTCGACGCCGACCACGAGATCGGGTTGCGCCGCCGGCTTCCGGCCGGGGTCCGCTGCTACACCGGCGACGACTTCAACTACCCGGAGCTGATCGCGGGCGACGCGGAGGGCTACAGCGACGCGCTGCTCGGCATCTTCGACCCGATCGCGCCCGTGGCCGCGAAAGCGCTGCGGAAACTCGCCGAGGGCGACGCCGGCGAGTTCCACCGGATCATGGCTCCAACGGTTCCGTTGTCCCGCCACCTGTTCAGCACGCCGACCTACTACTACAAGACCGGCGTGGTGTTCCTGGCGTGGCTGGCCGGGCACCAGGAACAGTTCCTGCTGCTCGACGGCCTGGAAACCGCCCGCAGCGTCGAGCACCTGGCCGAGGCGAAACGACTCGCGGAGATCGCCGGCGTGATCGAGCCGGAGTTCGCGGAACGGCGGTGGCGGCAGTGGCTCGCCTCTCGCTGAACCAGGCGACGATCAAGCGCGCTACGGTCGCCGAAGCCGTCGAGGGCTGTGCGCGCCACGGCATCTCCTCGATCGGGCTGTGGCGCGAACCGGTCGCGGACCAGGGTCTCGCGCGCTCCGCCAAGATCGTCCAGGACGCCGGACTCCGCGTGTCCTCCTTGTGTCGCGGCGGGTTCCTGACCGCGGTCGACAACCGCGCGGCACTCGACGACAACCGGCGCGCGATCGAGGAAGCCGCGACGCTCGGCACCGACACGCTGGTCATGGTCGTCGGCGGTGTGGCGGGCGACAAGGACCTCGTCGGCGCACGTCAGCGTGTCGCGGACGCCATCGCGGAGCTGTCCGTCGAGGCCAAAGCCGCAGGCGTGATCCTGGCGTTGGAACCGATGCACCCGGTGTTCTGCGCGGACCGCGGCGTGCTGTCGACGTTGGCGCAGGCGTTGGACATCGCGGAGAAGCACGAGTCGGTCGGCGTCGTCGTGGACGCGCTCCACGTGTGGTGGGACCCGGACCTCGACGCGCAGATCGCGCGGGCCGGTCGGCTGATCGCCTCGTACCAGGTGTGCGACTGGCTCACGCCGGTGCCGGCGGACGTGTTGCTGGGCCGCGGTTATCCCGGTGACGGCGACATCGATCTAGACCGGCTGACCAGGCGCGTCGCCGCGACGGGCTATTCCGGGGACGTCGAGGTGGAGATCTTCAACGCCGACATCTGGGCGGCGGACTTCGACGAGGTGATCGGGGAGGTTTCGCGGCGGTACCACTCCATTGTGGAACCGGCGCTCTGACCGACGCGGGGAAGCCGGTCGTCGACGGCGGCGACGACCGACCCCGGCGTTGGTATGTATATATCCGAAAACCAGAGGTCTTTGGTCCAGTTTTAAGATAAATCTCAGGAATCACCCGCCGTTGAAGAACCTGTAAACCTTTGCACGGTGTTTCGGCTTCGTGGTCGTGATCTTGATGACGGCGTCGAACATGGACCGGCCGAGCTCGGCGCGAGCTGCGACAGCGGGGTGCGTGGTGCTGAAGTCCTGGTCGTTCTGCGCCTTGTCACCGGCGAACTCGCCGGACGCGAACATCGAGTAGATCAAGATTGCCCGATTGTCCTCGCTGAACATGATTCCGGCTTCGTTTCGGCCGTCCTCGAACCAGCCCGCCTTCGTCGCGACGCGCAGCCGCTCGTTGGTCGTGAGGTTCAGCCGCACGCCGTCGGTGAAGCTCGCCGTCGCCCGCAGGATGTTCAGCAGGTACGCCGTCGACGCGGCGGACAGCAGCTGCCCGTCGACCAGCTTCGACAGCAACGTGTGCATCTCGCGCGCCGTCGTGGTGCCGAGGTAGAACCGGTTCGGGTTCGCGACCGGCACGACCTGCGTGTGCACGAAACCCTTGTCCCGCAGGATCTGGTTGAGTTCGAGCGCCGGCACGACCAGGCCGCACAGGCGGACCGCCGTGTTGTCGGAGACCGTCAGCAGGTTCGCGAGAGCGTGACCAACCGTCACCTTGCTCGGGTACGCGCCGTCGAGCGCGAAGATGCCGTCGGTGTCCTGGATGACGATGGCCTCGGTGACCTCGACCTGGTCCGTGAGCTTGATCAGCCCGCGGTCGACCTTGTCCATCACCGCCACCGCGACCGCGATCTTGTTCACGCTGTAGGCCTCGACGACCTTGTCCGCGGCCTCGTCGACGGCGGACTTCGTGTTGCCGTCGAGGTCGGCCACCGTGATGAAGGACGACCAGGTGCCGCGGGCTTTTCTGACCTGCCTGCGGTAGACCTGCGCCACGCGCTTGCGTGACCGCTCCGCGGTGGTCGGGAACCGTTCGATCTCGACCTCCGCGTCTTCCTGCGCCTGTGCTGCTGCACCGTTGGAGCCGAGCACGGCCGTCGCGGCCGCGACGGTTCCCAGCCCGAACACGGACCTGCGGTTCAAAGTCATGCGCAACATCAAAACAGGCGCCCCTGACACTTCCCTGACTAGGGTTCCACCACATGGAAAACGTCTTCATCGTGACCGGCGCATCTCGCGGCATCGGGGCGGCTACGGCTGCCTTGGCCGCCTCTGCCGGCTATCGCGTGGTCAGGGCGTCACGCTCCGTCGAAGATTCTGTCGGCGACCGAGGCTGGGACGCGAAATGTGACGTTTCCTCATGGGATTCCGTGCAGGAACTCATGTCGCGAGTGGAGTCGCGCTGGGGCCGGATCGACGTCGTCTTCGCGAACGCGGGTGTCTCCGTGGACACTTCGTTCATATCGGACGCGGGCGCCAAACCGGCCGAGTGGACGGACATGGTCGTCACGAACGTCTGCGGCCCCGCCTTCACCGCACGCGCGGCCATGCCTGCTCTGATGCGTTCGGGCGGGCACCTGGTGCTGACCGGCTCGGCTGCGGGGCGTGGCGTGCGACCGGGAAACCTGTACTCGGCCACGAAATGGGCGATCACCGGGCTGGCGCAGGCGATCCGGGCGGAGGCGGTGGGCACCGGCGTGCGCGTGACCGTCGTCCAACCCGGACTCGTCGACACCGACGCGATTCCGGCGTCCAGGGCGAACGATCCGAAGCTGCAGCCAGAAGACGTTGGCAGGGCGGTGCTTTACGCCGTGTCGCAGCCGTCCACCGTGGACGTGAATGAGATCCTGATCCGGCCTACCGGGCAGGCTGCCCATCGCTGAGGGGGTTTCGCGTGGTCGTGCTGTTCGCGGTCGGTGGTGGCGGCGATCCGGAGCGTCACCAGCCGTTGCTGGATGCCTTGGCGGACCAGGGTTCGCAGGTCGTCGCGCCCCGGTTCGACCGGCTGATGCCGAACGCCGCCACCGAGGAACTGCTGGCGCGGCCGCACGGGTTGGTCGAAGCGCTGGACGGCACTGATGGCGAGGTTGTCGTGATCGGCCACTCGATCGGCGCGTGGGCGGCGTTGTGCCTCGCGGGCGCGGTGCCGTGGGGGCGTGACCGGCAGCCGATCGAAGTGCCTCGCTCGGACCGGGTTTCCCGGCTCGTGCTGCTCGCGCCCGCTGCCGGGTGGTTCGCGGTGCCCGGTGCGCTGGACGCGGTCGACGTGCCGATGCTCGTCTTCGCGGGCACGGCCGACACCGTCACGCCGGTGTGGCAGGCGGAGTTGCTGCGGGGTGCCGCGGGCCCGGTGGACCTGCGAGTCGTACCGGGCGCCGGGCACTTCAGCTTCCTGCACGCGCTTCCGCCTGGTGTGGCGGAGGATCCGGGGTTCGACCGCGCGAAGTTCCTCGCGGAGATGGTCGACGAGACGGTGGAGTTCGTCAGCCGCTGACCGCGGGCTTGATGGATGGCGCTGTTGAAGACGGTGTCACGAAGGGTGCGCCGCCCCTGGGCCTACTCCCGCGTCCGGTAGGAACTCCCCAACACCTCGGAGAACCGCTCCAGCAGCGCCTTCAGCTGCGCTCGCTCCTCGTCGGTGTAGGCGTCGGCCAGCATCTGCTCGACTGCGACGGCCTTCGCGTCCGCCTCGCGGAACTTCGTCTTCCCGGCCTCGGTCAGGCGGTTGTCCAGGACGTTGCGCTGCCACTGGTGCGGGATGCGTTCGACGAGCCCCAGCGCGACCAGGTTCTGCAGGATCGTCGTCATCGTCTGCGGCGTGACCAGGCACAACCGGGCGAGCTCCGCCGCGGGTGCGCCGGGGTGCTCGCTCAACGCCAGCAGCGCCGAGTACTGCGGCACGGTCAGGCCCGCCGGCTTCACCGCGGCCGCTTTGGCGGCCATCAGGTCCTGCTCGGCGCGCTTGATGTAGCCGCCGATCCGATCGCCGCTGCGCATCCGTTCATCGTAAGAGTGTGGTAAGAGTATGGATAGTTATCAGAACTCTGATAGCTGTCAGTGCTCTTACTGGAGGGGAATCATGCGCATCGCGCTTGCTGTCATGGCGGCGTTGTTGCTGTTCACGGGCACGGCTTCGGCCACGCCCCGGCACATCGCGGGGTTATCGCCGGCGCTGCACCCGGAAGGCGTGCAGTGGGATCCGGCCCGCGGGCAGTTCCTGGTCAGCTCCGTGCGCCACGGCACGGTGTCGCTGGTCAGCCCGTCGGGCCAGGTCCGGCCGCTGGTCACCGGCACGCGGATGGTGTCCACGTTCGGCATCCAGGTGGACCGCGGCCGCGTGCTCGTCGCGTACGGGGACATCGGCCTGGGCGAACGCTCGGTACCGGGCCAGTCCGGGCTGGGGATCTTCGACCTGCGCACCGGGCGTGCTCTCAAGTTCGTCGACGTCCCCGGCGGCGCCAACGACGTGGCGGTCGACCCGTTCGGCAACGCCTACGTCACCGGCCCGGCGGGTGACACGATCTGGCAGGTCTCGTCGTCAGGCGAGGTCACGGCGTTCGCGTCGGACCCGAGGCTCGCGGCGGCCATCGGCAACAACGGAGTCGTCTGGGACCCCAGGGGATTCCTCGTCACCGGCAACTACACGACCGGCGCGCTGCTCAAGGTCACGCGCGGCCACGTCGAGGACCTGCCCGCACCGAAGCTCGTCGGCGCGGACGGTCTGACGCTCACCCGCGACGGCCTCGTGGTCGTCACGAACACCCTGGGCGCACCGGGCAAGAACGCCGTCACGCTGCTCGACACCCGCACGTGGCAGGTGAAGTCCCAGCGCGACTGGCCGACCGCGCCGACCACCGCGGCCCGCACGCCGCACGGCACCTACGTGGTGAGCGGCAACCTGGACGTGCTGCTCGGGGGCGGCACGTCCGACGAGTTCAGCCTCGACCGCTAGCGAGATGGAGCCGGCGGCGCTCACGGTCGATCTCGATGACGACGACCGTGAGCTCGTCGCCGACCTGGGGCGCCGAGGTGAGGTCCTGCTCGTGGACCAACCCCTCGACACCGTCGGCAACGCGGACGAACACGCCGAACGGGATCACCTTGGTGACCGTTCCGCGCAGCTGGTGTCCCACCGCGACCTCGTCCGCGAAGGCCAGGAGGGGGTCCGGCCGCATCGCTCGCAACGACAGCCGGGCCTCCATGTTCCAGGTGTCGTACTGGAGGAACTCGCAGGTGATGTGCTGCCCGACCCGCACGAAGTCGGTCACCGCGTCGATGTGTTCCCAGGCCAGCTCGGGGATCGTGATGAACCCGACGCCGGGAAGGTTCGGATGCTCAGGCCCGTCGTCGAGCTTCACGAACACGCCGAACCGCTCGATCGCCGACACCGTGCCGGACATCGGCTGTCCCTGCGCCAGCGAGCACAGGAACGCGACGAGCTCGGGGAACTCCCGCGGGTTCACGCGGCGGCCAGGAACTCGACGAGCAGCCGGTTGATCTCGTCCGGCCGCTCCAGGTAGCCGATGTGCCCGCAGCCGGCGACCTCGGCGTAGCGGGCACCGGGGATCGCGTCCGCCACCTCGCGTGACAGGCGGGGTGGCAGGACGTGGTCGTCGGCGAACCCGATGACCAGCGAGCGCACGGTGATCGCGCGGTAGGCCTCCAGCCGCGGCTCGAAGTCGCTCAACGCGAGCTGCGCGCGTTCGCCGGGGCCGAGTGACGAGCCGCCGAACTCGTAGAGCTGCAACCAGTCGCGGGCGGCCGCGGGGTCGGCCAGGGTGGCGGGGGAGAGGTTCCGGGTCACGGAGGCCGCCGCGTAGAACGACGGCGTTACCTCGACTCCCTTGTCGTACATCTCCATCAGGCTGCGCGACCACGCCTGCTGCACCGGTTCGGGGCGCGAGGTGGTCGCCATCATCACCGCGCTCCGCACCAGCGACGGGTGCGCCAGCGCGAGCTCCTGCGTGACTCGGGCGCCCAGCGACGTACCGATCACGTGAGCCGGACCCCCCAGATGAGAGATCAGCGCGGCCGTGTCGGCCACCATGTCGTCGATCGTGAAGCCGGCCGCGCACTCCGATGAAGGCCTGATGCCCCGGTTGTCGAAGTACGCGACCCGGTAACCGGCCTTCACCAGCGCGGGCACCTGGTGGCTGCGCCACACGCGGCCGGGACTGCCGGTGCCCATGACCAGCACGGCCAGCTCGCCGGCCCCCTCGGTCTGGACGTTCAGCTCGATGCCGTTCAAGGGGACGATGGCCATGCTCAAGATCCTAGAAGCGGCACCCTAGAACCGGCACAGAGTTTTGATCTCCGCCGCGTGAGACGGGTAACGCGCGCACAGGTCGTCCGCGTGCCCGAACGACACGATGTCGTCGGTGTACGGCGGCACCACCACCGTGCCGACCAACGACCAGTCGTCAACAGGCGAGCTGCCCTGCCACACACCCGCGGGCACGACGACCTGAGGGTTGGACGCGCTCAAGACCGGCTGCTGCACGCTTCCGTCCGGGAAGAGCAGCAGCATCCGCAGCGGCGACCCGGCGTGGAAGTTGTAGATCTCCAGGTGCTTCAGGACGTGCATGCCGGAGAAGTCGGGCGACCGCAACAGATACGCGATCGCGGACACCTCGTCGGAACGGTGCGTCTGCGCGAAGTACCCGCCCTCCACGGGAAGTTCCCGCATGCCGAGCGACTCGATCAACTGCTCAGGGGTCACGTCATCTCCGGAAGCGGTGAACCGTGCACGACGACCATGCCCTTGCCGAGCCGCTTCGCCGTGTACATCGCGGCGTCCGCGGCACCGAGCACGTCGTCGGCCGTAACAGCGGGATCGTACGAAAACCGTTGCGCCACACCGATGCTGGCGTGCACGTGGTGGATCCGGCCGTGCACCTCGTGCGGATGGCTGAGAGAAGCCAGCAACCGCGCGCCGATCTCGTCGGCATCACCGCCGTCGACCAGCACGCCGAACTCGTCGCCGCCCAGCCGCGCCACGGTGTCCTCGGGCCGCACGCTGTGCATCAGCCGCGCCGCGACGTTGCGCAGCACGAAGTCACCCTCGGCGTGGCCGTGGTTGTCGTTGACCGCCTTGAACCCGTCGACGTCGATGAACAGCAGGATCAACGGCCGCGACCGGTCCTGGACCGCCAACGCCCGGTCCAGCCGGTCGCGGAACAAGGAGCGGTTGGCCACGCTCGTCAACGGGTCGTGCGTCGCCTCGTGCCGTAGCTGTTCGCGAGAGATGCGGAGCTGGTCCATCAGCCGGATGTTGTCCATCATCGTGAGCAGCTGGCGCACGATCACGAAGCACACCACGGCGAGCCCGACGTAGATCTCCACTGGGTTGAGCCGCCCGCCCGTCGCCGTGTTCCACAGCACGAACAGGCCGGTGATCGCGAGCGGCAGGTACGGCACGAGCAGGTGCAGCAGATCGGCCATGCGCATGCGGCCGAACGTGGGTTCCAAATTGCGGACCGGCGCCAGCGCGCTCAGGAAGAAGAACGCCGGGCACAGCATGAACCCGATGTCCGCGGTCGCCGGGATCGCCGTGATCCCCTTCGAGATGTAGAACGCGAACACCCAGCCCGACGACGACTGCGCGATGCCCGCCAACGCGACGAACAGCATCGGCCACTGACGCACGGACTGATGCGTCCACGACATCACGACGATGGCCACGAGCAGCACGAGGTACGCGGCGGGATGCGCGACCACGGTGGCGAAACCAGGACCCTCGGTCGCCCACGCGCGGGTCAGCGACTCCAGCGCCGACACCCACGTCAGCACGAACAGCGACCCGATCACGATCAGCCCGTCCAGCACCACGACCGTGCGGCTGCGGGAGTTCGGCAGCAGGTCGTCGGCGCGGCGTTGCTGCGCCTTCACGACCACCGCGGCGAGGCACAGGACCGGCACCATCGTGAACCCGAGCGGCGCGATCGTCGTCGTCGGCAGTTGCACGCCGAGGATCTGCTGGCCCCAGATCCACGCCGACAGCCCGACGGTCAGGCTCGTCATCGCCGCCGTCATCCACCCGTTGCGTTGGCGCGCATAGGCAAGAAGCGCTGCCACGGCGAAGAGGAGCTGCACGACCTTGTCGATCGCGATGCCGACCTCACGCGGCACGGTGAGGGCGGTGAGAATGGTGACCGCCATGAAGGTGCCGACGCACCCCACAACGAACCAGAACCGCTTCACCGCATCTCCTGTGATCGAAACCCGACCACCGTAGTAATGGCGACCTGGACTTGTCGAACCGTGTCGGTGCTCAGCACCCTTCCGTGCACCGGATATGGTTCGAACTGTTGTTCGTTCCGGTCGTGGGGAGCTGTCGTGCGCGTGTTCGGGGTCGACCCCGGTCTGACCAGGTGCGGCTTCGGCGTGGTCGACGGCGGACCGGGCCGGACCGTGCGCGCGGTCGCCGTCGACGTCCTGCGCACGCCCGTCGACGCTGATCTGTCCGTGCGTCTCCACGAGCTGTACATCGGCGTGTGTGAGTGGCTGGACCGTTATGAACCTCAGGTAGTCGCCATCGAACGCGTCTTCGCCCAGCACAACGTCCGCACCGCGATGGGGGTCGCGCAGGCGTCGGGCGTGGTGGCGCTGGCCGCGGCGCAGCGGGGGCTGCCGGTCGAGTTCCACACGCCGTCCGAGGTGAAGGCCGCCGTCACGGGGTCGGGTCGCGCGGACAAGGCGCAGGTCACGCTGATGGTGACGAAGCTGCTCGGGCTGAAGGTGGCGCCGAAGCCGGCCGACGCCGCGGACGCGCTGGCGCTCGCGATCTGCCACCACTGGCGCGCGCCGATGCGCAACCGCATGCAGGAAGCGCAGGCCAAGGCGGCTGAGCTGGCCCGCGTGCACAAAGCCCGGCTCGCCGAAGCCGCCAAGCGCACCAGCTAACGTCCAGCAAGTGAAGTCCGGAGGAACCAGGTGATCTCGTCACTGCGCGGCCAGGTGCAGCACGTCGGCCTCGACCACGCCGTCGTCGAGGTGGGCGGCGTCGGGTTCGCCGTCCAGATGACGCCGACCACGCTCGCCACGCTCCGGCGCGGCGAGGAGGCGAGCCTCGCCACCACGTTGATCGTCCGCGAGGACTCGCTGACGCTGTTCGGGTTCGCCGACGCCGAGGCCCGCGAGCTGTTCTCCCTGCTCCAGACGGTCAGCGGCATCGGCCCGCGGATCGCCCTCGCGACGCTCGCCGTGCTGGAACCGGACAAGCTCCGGCACGCGCTCGCCGAAGGCAACATCACCGTGCTCACGCAGGTCCCGGGCATCGGCAAGAAGGGCGCGGAACGCCTGATCATCGAGCTCCGCGACAAGGTCGGCGCCCTCCCGACGCCCACCACGCCCGCGCACAGCCAGACCCGTGACCACGTCGTCGAGGCGCTGCTCGGGCTCGGGTTCCCGGCCAAGGCGGCGGAGACGACCGTCGACAACGTGCTCGGCGAGAACCCGGACCAGTCCACGTCCGCGGTCCTGCGCAGGGCGCTCGCGACCCTGGGGCGCAAATGACCGAGGAAGACGAGCTCAGCCCGTACGCGGTCCCGGCGGAGCGCGACCTCGAGACCAGCCTGCGGCCTGCCGACCTGAGCGAGTTCGTCGGCCAGCAGCGGGTGCGCGAGCAGCTCGAACTCGTCCTGCACGGCGCCATGCGGCGGGGCACCGCGCCGGACCACGTCCTGCTCAGCGGGCCTCCCGGCCTGGGCAAGACCAGCCTCGCCATGATCATCGCCAAGGAGCTGGGCAGCCAGATCCGCATCACCAGCGGCCCGGCGCTCGAACGGGCGGGCGACCTCGCCGCGATGCTGTCCAACCTGGTCGAGGGCGACGTGCTGTTCATCGACGAGATCCACCGGATGGCCCGGCCTGCGGAGGAGATGCTGTACCTCGCCATGGAGGACTTCCGGGTCGACGTCGTCGTCGGCAAGGGGCCCGGCGCGACCAGCATCCCGCTCGACATCGCGCCGTTCACGCTGGTGGGAGCGACGACCAGGTCCGGCTCGCTGACCGGACCCCTGAGGGACCGGTTCGGCTTCACCGCCCACATGGAGTTCTACCAGCCGGAAGACCTCGATCTGATCGTGAAGCGCAGCGCCAAGATCCTCGGCGTCGACGTGCACGACGACGGCGCCAAAGAGATCGCCGGCCGCTCCCGGGGCACGCCCCGCATCGCGAACAGGCTCCTGCGCAGGGTCAGGGACTTCGCCGAGGTCAGGGCCGACGGCCACGTCACCGAGGAGATCGCGAAACAGGCCCTGCAGGTCTACGACGTCGATCAGCTGGGACTCGACCGGCTCGACCGGGCCGTGCTGAGCGCCCTGGTCAAGAGCTTCAACGGCGGCCCGGTCGGTGTCGCCACCCTCGCGGTCGCGGTCGGTGAGGAGCCGACCACGGTGGAAGAGGTGTGCGAACCGTATTTGGTGCGGGCTGGCATGCTGGCGCGGACACCACGCGGCCGAGTGGCGACGCCCGCCGCGTGGCACCACCTGGGGCTGGAACCGCCCGCCGGTGATCAACTGTGGTGACCTGGCACAATCGGTGAAAGCACCTGGACATATCGGACGTGCGTCGAGGTACGTCCACTTGATCGGAGAATGATGGGCAGCCTTTCGTCTTTGATGTTCCCGTTGCTTCTGGTTCTGCTGGCGGTGCCGCTGTTCCTCAGCGCGCGCAAGCAGAAGCGCGCGATGGCCGAGCAGCAGAAGCTGCAGAACGACCTCGCTCCTGGCGACAAGGTCATGACGACGTCGGGTCTCTACGGCACCGTCGCCGACGCGAGCCACGACACCACCATCGACATCGAGATCTCCGAGGGTGTCGTCACGAGGTGGCTGCGCGCCGCCATCCGCGAGAAGGTCGTCGACACCGACGAGGCCGTCGAGGAGACGACCGACGAGCCGGTCGAGGCCGAGGTGACCACCGCACAGGTCGCCGAGCCCCTGGACCACAACGCCAAGAAGTAACCGCATAAGCTCGGCTACCTGGAGTTGGCAACTGTGAAATCCGCCGACTCCAGGTAGTGACGCGCAGCTCACGCGGCGCGCGTTACGCTGCGCGCTCGGAAACCATCGCTACTAGGAGACGGACGGATCGTGGCACCTCCGGCCGGGCAAATTCGCCCTGCGAAGTATTTGGCGAGTTTTGTCCTCATCGTGGTCGCTCTTTACGCCCTGGTGTTCCTCACCGGGAACGGTTCGGCCAAACCCAAGCTCGGTATCGACCTTCAGGGCGGCACCATCGTCACGCTGACCGCGCGTCAGGAAGACGGTGCCCAGCCCAGCGAGGAGGCGCTGAACCGCGCGCGTGACCTCATCGAGGTCCGCGTCAACGGTCTCGGCGTGTCCGGTGCCGAGGTCGTGCGAGACGGCAACAACCTGACGATCACCGTGCCCGGCGCGGACAGCGAAGGCGCGAAGGGCCTCGGCCAGACCGCCCGCCTGTCGTTCCGCAAGGTCCTGGGCCAGCCGATCCCGGCCGGTGCCGCCCCGAACACCCAGGCGCCGTCGTCGAGCACCCCGCCGTCGAGCGGCGCGAGCACGCCGCCGTCCTCCGGTCAGACCGTCGCGCCACCGCCGTCGAGCGGTGCCCCGCAGGGCCGCCCCGCTCCGAACCTGGCCGCGCAGCCGTCGAGCACCCCGCCGTCGAGCAGCTCCGCCCCGTCGTCGAGCACGCCGCCGAGCACGCCGTCCGCTCCGTCCAACGTCGACCCGAAGCTCGCGAAGGAGATCCAGGAGGCCAAGGCCCTGCGCCAGGCCTCCAGCCAGGAGATCCTGCAGCAGGCCGCGCTCATGCTCGACTGCTCGAAGCCGGACCCGCTGCGCGGCAACGACGACCTGGACAAGCCGCTCGTCACCTGTGGCGAGAAGGGCGCGTACAAGTACATCCTGGCGCCGGTCAACCCGCCCAAGGAAGACACGCAGACCAAGCCGGACGACTACTCGACCTACTCCCGCCTGTCGGGTGAGGACATCAACAACGCCGCGGCCAACAAGAACCCGAACGGCACCGGCTACGTCGTCAACC
Source organism: Lentzea sp. NPDC006480 (assembly GCF_040611995.1). Taxonomy (NCBI): domain Bacteria; kingdom Bacillati; phylum Actinomycetota; class Actinomycetes; order Pseudonocardiales; family Pseudonocardiaceae; genus Lentzea; species Lentzea sp. NPDC006480. The sequence goes on along the minus strand of NZ_JBEXPJ010000062.1, from coordinate 20,175 downwards.
TCGACTTCAAGTCCGACGGTGGCACCAAGTGGGGCAAGTTCACCGCCGCCAACGTCCAGCAGGCCGTCGCGGTCGTGCTCGACGGTGAGGTCATGTCCGCGCCGACCATCCAGTCGGCCATCACCGGCGGCTCCACCGAGATCAGCGGCAAGTTCACGCTGAAGGAGGCGCAGAGCCTCGCGAACACCCTGAAGTACGGCTCGCTGCCGCTGTCCTTCGACGCCTCCGAGGCGCAGACGATCTCCCCGACGCTCGGTCTGCAGTCGCTCAAGGCGGGTCTGATCGCCGGTGGCATCGGCCTCGCGCTGGTGTTCGTCTACTGCATGTTCTACTACCGCCTGCTGGGCATCATGACGATCCTGTCGCTGGGCCTGTCCGGCGTGATCGTCTACGGCGTGCTGGTGCTGCTGGGCCGCTGGATCGGGTTCACCCTCGACCTGGCCGGTATCGCCGGTTTCATCGTCGCCATCGGTATCACCGCCGACTCGTTCATCGTCTTCTTCGAACGACTGAAGGACGAGGTGCGCGAGGGCCGGACGTTCCGCTCGGCCGTGCCGCGCGCCTGGGTCCGTTCGCGCCGCACGATCCTCTCGGCCGACGCGGTCAGCTTCATCGCCGCCGCCGTGCTGTACGTGATCGCGGTCGGCCAGGTGAAGGGCTTCGCGTTCACCCTGGGCATGTCGACGGTCCTCGACCTCGTGGTCGTGTTCCTCGTGACGCACCCGCTGGTCGCGGTGGCCTCGAAGTCCAAGTTCCTCTCCAACCCGAACCTGTCCGGCCTGGGTGGTGCCGCGCGTGAGGGTGCGGCTCACCGCGCCGCCGTGACCGGCAAGCCCGGCACCGTGAAGGAGGCCTGACATGAGCAACGTGTTCACGCGCCTCTACGTGGGCAACGGCGCTTTCGACATCGTCGGCAAGCGCACGCGCTGGTACATCACCTCCAGCATCATCCTGCTGATCTGCATCGGCTCGATCGTCTTCAAGTGGTTCAACCTCGGCATCGACTTCGAGGGCGGCACCAAGATCTCGATGCCGTCGATCTCGCAGTCGGGCCAGGCCATCACGGTGGCGTCCGTCGAGGACGCGTACGGCAAGGCCCTGCCCGGCAAGAAGGCGAACGCCGTGCAGGCCGTCGGCAAGGGTGACAGCGCGACGATCCAGATCAAGTCGTCCGCGCTGACCGTCGCCGAGGTCGCGACCCTCAAGACGGGCATCGCGCAGGCCACCGACCCGAAGGGCGGCCAGGCGGCGATCTCCGACAGCGCCGTCTCCGCGTCGTGGGGCGGTGAGATCAGCGGCAAGGCCCTGTGGGCCCTCTTCTGGTTCTTCGTCGCGGTGACCGTGTTCCTGGCGTTCTACTTCGAATGGCGAATGGCCGTCGGCGCGCTCGTCGCCGTCTTCCACGACGTCATCATCACCGCGGGCGTGTACTCGCTCATCGGGTTCGAGGTGACGCCGGCGACGGTGATCGGTCTGCTCACCATCCTCGGTTTCTCCCTGTACGACACGGTCGTCGTGTTCGACAAGGTCAAGGAGAACACCCGAGGCCTGCTGGGCCTGACCCGCCGCACGTACGCCGAGGCCGCGAACCTCGCGCTGAACCAGACCCTGATGCGCTCGATCAACACGTCGCTGATCGCGCTGCTGCCGGTCGTCGGCCTGCTGGTCGTCGGCGTCGGCATCCTGGGCGTCGGCACGCTGCAGGACCTCGCGCTGGTGCAGCTCGTGGGTATGTTCATCGGTGCGCTGTCCTCGATCTTCATCGCCACCCCGGTGCTGGTCGACCTGAAGATGCGCGATCCGAAGTACATCGCGCAGGCCAAGCGCGTGAACGCCCGCCGCGCCAAGGCCGCCGGCCCGCAGGTCGCCGAGGGCATCGAGTCGGTCGACGAGGACGCCCTCGCCGCCGACCTGCGCCAGGAAGAGGCGATGGCCGCCGCCGCGTCGGTGCCTCATCGCACCGCCAAGGCCGCGGACTCCCGCCGCCGCCCGACCGGGAAGCGTCAGCGTTGAAGTTGGACCGTGCTCTGGGACTGATGCGTGAGGTCCCCGACTTCCCCCAGCCGGGGGTCGTCTTCCGGGACCTCACGCCCGTCCTCGCCGACCCGGACGCCTTGCGCGCCGTGGTCGACGCCCTGCAGGACAAGATCGACGACAGCACCCAGGTGATCGCCGCCATCGAGTCGCGCGGCTTCCTCCTGGGTGCTGCTCTGGGCTACGGCTGGCGCTATGGCGTCGTGCCGCTGCGCAAGCCGGGCAAGCTGCCGGTGGTCGCCGACTCGGTTTCGTACGCGCTCGAGTACGGGACCGCGTCCCTGGAGCTGCCCGCGGACGCGATCCAGCCCGGACAGCGCGTTGTCGTGGTCGACGACGTGCTCGCCACCGGTGGCACCGCCGAGGCCGCGTGCACCCTCGTGGAGCGCGCGGGCGGGATCGTGACCGGTGTGTCCGTCGTGCTGGAGATCGCCGCTCTGGGCGGACGCTCCCGGCTGGCGGGCCGCGAGGTCAATGCCCTGATGGCGGTGTAGTCGCCGGGCAGTACCCGCTGTACAGCCACTCGGTTCTGCTGACCACGCCCTGAATGCGCGAACCTTCCAGCGCGAGTTCTTCCGCGGTGAGCAGCATGCCGGTCTCCGGGCAGAACGCCAGCTGCTTCCGCCGGTGACGTGCGTCGTCGACGTGCGTCACCGCGCACGGCTCGTCCACCGCGAGGTCCGCGCACTTCGCCAGGCGCAGCAACAGGAGCCGTTGCAACGCGGGCGTGACGACCTGCAGGTTCCAGACCTGGTGGACCGCCTTCACGACCCCGCTGGTGGTTGTCTCCCTCATGAGCCTGTTCAGCCCGGCCTCGACGGTGGCCTCGTCCGCGGCGGTGATGAGGAGCTGTCCCGGCAGCTGTCCGGGGCCGTAGTCACCGGTGGGCTGGACGAACTCGCTGTCCTTCGTCACCTCGATGCGGCCGGAGCCGTCGGCGGCCATCCAGTCCCGGCGCTCGTACGGCTCGACGGAGCGGGTGGTGACAGTGCGTTCGCCGGACCGCTTGAGGTAGTGGCTGACCACCAGGTGCACACCCTTGGTGTGGACGTAGTGGTACCTGCCGGTGCCCTGGGGTTCCGGCGCGTGCGCGGTTCGCTCCGCGAGGGCCCGCAGCAGATCGGCCGTCATGTCAGCTCATCGCCGGCACGACGAACCGCCAGGCGATCACGACGGTGATCGCCCACAGGAAGTAGAAGATCGGCAGCCCCAGCAGAATCAGGCGCCACGCCTTCATCCCGCCGTGCGCGACTCGCAGCAGCGCGACAGAGGTGCCGAGCCACGGCACGACGCCGAGCATAAGCGCGTCGGCCGCGTTGTCGCTGAGCTGGTTCAGCAGGACGATCGCGGCGTACCAGATGCCCGCGAAGCCGAGGCAATGCCAGTACGGCCGATGTTCGTGCATGAGGCCCCCCCAAGCCTGTGATGGTCCCGATCCTGCCATGCAGGGATCATCAGGCGGGCGGCGGTGGCGCCACGAACGCGGCCCCGATCGAGACCAGCACCAGTGTCACCAGCGAGGCCGGTGCGGTCACCACGGCGATCTCCCACAGCTTCGGGGCACGGGCGCGACGCAGCAGCAGCCACGAGATGCTCGTCGACAGCAGCCACGCCACCGATGAGCCGATGACGGACCTCAGGTCGAAGTTCGTCGGGTCGTCGAGCGCCAGGTAGGCCATCGCGCCCAGCCACACGACGTTCATCGCGCCGCACCACAGCAGTGTCCTCACGCGCCAGAGCCTCTCAGGGCGGACTAGGGGGCCTGTACCCGGAGTCAGGTGCCCCTGCTCCGTTCGGGGTCAACTGGTGCGCTTTTGGTCAAAAGCGTCGTAATCATGAGCGAATCCCTTCACGATCAGTCCAACGGGGTTACAAGAACCGATGCCGAAACGACACACGAGGTATGTGTGCAGAAGACGGAACGTGGGGAGGCCGCATGATCGGCCGCTGGGCACTCCTCGTTCTGGCGTTGTCGGGAGGCTGTGGAACCACGACGCCGATATCGGACGCGGCGGTGGTCCACTGCGTGTCGCACCGATCGGAAACCGTTGACGCGGCCGCCGCACTGGGCCTGGTGGATTCCACATCAATTGGAAACAGGATCCTCCTGGACGGCACTCCCGTCGAATTCGACGAATGGCGCAGGACACGTCAGCCGGAATTCGAGAAGGCGTGCAAAGCGGCCGCCGAACCGCACATGCAACCGGCCCCGGCATCGACTCCTTCATGGATCGTCCCGACGATCACCGCGGCCGTCGGTCTCCTCTCCACGGCGCTCGGCTGGTGGATCTCCTGGGTGACGACGAACCGGCGCGAGGACCGCAACCGCGCCAAGGAGCACTCGGTGGAACTGCGCAAGGCCGGCCGGGAGTTCGCGGACGAGGTGCGCGACTACTGCGAAGCCCAGCTCAAGGAACGCGCGTCGCCCGCGGAACTGCGGCGCAAGCGAGACCTGCTCAACACCCAACTGGCGGTGACCAAACTGATGCGACCGGACTGGTCCGCGCCCGACGTGCTGCGTACCGAGCTCGATGCCTTCGGCACCTCTGTGGAGGAGGGATGGGACTTCGAGAACGACAGGAACGAGCGGCGGCCGCGCATCGCGGAGGTGACCGAGGCCGCCAGGACGCTGGACCGCCGGATCGAGGTCGTCGTGCAGGCGTTGCGGCGGCCGGGCGACGCGAGCGCGTTGCTCGACGACGAGTTCGGGCAGGTGGTCAGCGCGTGACCGACCCGAACCCGTTCCACGTCCCCGGCCTGCGGTCGCGCATCGGACCGTTGTGCCCGTACACGGAGCCAACGCACAAGGACTACTACGTGGCGGTCGACCACACCGAGACGGCCTTCACGGCGTTCCAGGAGTCTCTCGGCGAAGACCTCACGACGTTGCACGACGATGGCCGGCTGACGGTCGCCCTGGGCTGGGACGGTTGCGGCAAGACGTCGTTGCTCAACCGGTGTGCCGCCTGGGTGAAGGCAGAGCTCGGCAAGTCCTGCCACATCCTGTCCCTCGCCGACGCCGGGCGCGACAACGAGCCTCGCGAGGACCGGGAGAACAGGGTTTTCAAGCTCCTGATCCACGAGTTCCGCGATCGCGACCTGCTGGACGACAACCAACACGCGGAGCTGACGGAGGCCCTGGACAAGGGCGATCTCAACTTCGGCTACCTCTACGCGAGCAAGTACGTGCTCAAGCCGAAGAACCTCGTGCTGGTGGTCCTGCTGCCCCGAACGGAAATTCCGCTCGAAGTGGAAAACTACGCGCGGTGGGCGTATCCGTACATCGTGTTCCTCGCGGAGAGCCGCAAGGTCGAATCGGTCAACGAGCACTGGTCGGCGATCGAAAGCGCCCACAACTCGGCCTTGCCCATTCGCCTCAAGGTGGGAACGCTGGACAACGGCGACGGTTGGGCGTTCGTGCAGTCCCGCAAGGGAGACCGAACGGATGCACCGAACTACCCGTTTGTGTCAGAAGAGACGATACGTCGCGTGACCGAGGCTCGAACGCTTTCGATCGGTGAGCTACACAAGTTGCTCTACGGGACGTATCAGGAAGTTCTGAAGAAAGGCAAGGCATCTGGGGCGATAGGCTCCGGCTCGATGGGCGAGGTGACCTTGCTGGATCTCATGGAGTTCCATTTCCGGCGACCGGGGAGACAGTGATGAGCGATCGCCCACGATCAGCCCCGAGCGACAACCCGTTCGTACCCGCCGCCGTCGCCAAGCCGAGGGAGTTCGACGACACCACGTTGTCGATCCCGACCCCCGCCATCACCGAGGCCGTCAGCCTGGTCGACGCCTTCCTCCGCCCGTCCGCGCAGCCCGCGGGCAACGTCATCGCGATCCAGGGCGAGTACGGCACGGGGAAGAGCCACCTCGTCGGTGCGTTGCTCCACCACGCCCGAAAGCACTCGGACGACGAGGATCGCCGGGCGCGCGTCGCCTTGCTGGAGGCGAGGCCGGCCACGTTCGTCGACCTCTACCGGCAGCTCATCGGGGACGAGCTCAAGAAGGAGGACGTGCACGACCAGGTGCGGGAGTTCTACGCGCACGTGCTCGCGGACGAGCTGAGCGCTTCGCCGTTCACCTCGGACATCGCCGAGCTGTTGCGCAACGGTGAACTCGACCCGGTCGAGGCGTCGGACAGCATGAACCTCATGGAGAGCAGGAACCTCGACCTCCTCGGCCGAGTGCTCGCGAAGGTGACGAACAACCCGGCCTTCGGCATCGCGCTCCCGCTGCTCCTGAGGCCCGACTTCGCCGACGCCGCCTGGGAGTGGCTCACCGGCCACCAGCCCGACCAGGTGCTGGTCGACCGCGGCATCACGCACCCCATCGCCACCGAGGAGCTGGCGCTGGAGGCGATGGGGGTGCTGGCTCTGCTCTACAGCCAGCGGGGGCGGCGGTTCGTGCTGGCGATCGACGAGATGAACAAGGTCGTGTCCGCCAGCCGGAAACCGAGCGAGAACGCCGTGGAGGCGTTCCAGAAGATGCTCGAGGTGTTCGCGGGCGCTCAGGCGTTGCTCATCCTCGCCGGGCTGCCCGACTACCTCGACGAGCTCGGTGGCGCGGTCCGGCAGCGCATCGGGCGGATCATCCCGGTGTCACCGCTGACCGTCGCCAACACCGTGGAGTACATCAAGCAGAGCCAGGCCCGGCTCGGCCGCGGGCGGATGCTCGACCCGTTCACCGAGAACACCGTGCGGTACCTGGTGAAGCTCACCGACGGCAACGCGCGCCGCATCATCCGGCTGTGCAGCCATCTCTACCGGCGGGCCGTGGACGCGAGCCCGCGCGACCCGGCACGGGCGCGGATCAACGAGGCGATGGTGCGCGAGGTCGCCCGCGAACACGCCGGTGCCACCACCACCGACCACGTCCGCAACGAGATCCGGCAGGTGCTCGCCGCGCTCGGGCTCACCTACGAGCGCGACATCTGGATGAACCCCGAGACCGACTCGAAGGCGGACTACTGGGTTCCGTTCGGAAGTGACGCGAACTCCGGTTGTGCGTTGGTGCTCAACGAGTCCGTGCTCAACCAGTCCGAACGCGACGCACTCGTGAACCGGGCGACGTTCCTGCAGTCGGCCGTCGAACGGATGGAGGTCGTCCTCGTCGTGGTGGGCCTCGTTGACGCCGACTTCATGCCGTCGCTGACCGAGGCGTTCAGCGTCGAGCCGATCATCTACGACCAGTACACGTTCAACGACACGTTGTCCGCCGTGCTGGAACGGCAGCTGAGCCTGCTCGTCGATCCTGGCGGCGACGTGCTGCCGGGGGTGCGGGAGCAGTTCACGAGGCTCGGCCGGCAGCAGGCGAACACCCAGCGGATGCTCGAGCAGGCGATGAAGACGCTGACGTCGTTGCGCGCGTCGTCGGAGCGGTCGTTGAACCAGCTGCAGCGGGAGGTCGCGGAGTTCACCGCGGCCCCGCTCGCCCAGCGGGTCGCGGAGCCGGGGCAACCGACGCGCCTGCCACCGGTCGTGCACACGTTGTTCGTGACGGCCAGGACGTCGCTGGACTCGCTGGACCAGGTGGACGCGACGCTGCGCGCCATGTTCGCCGCGACGGAGGGCGATCCGGTGCACGCCATCGACGCCAGGGTCGCGGTGCGCGCGCAGTTCCGGTCGCAGAAGGTCTTCTCGGCGCTGGGCGTCTCGGCGATGCTGCGCCTGTTGCTGGTCACGTTCCAGGACGGCGTCAACGAGTGGTTCCGCACGTACGTGCCGAGCCCGTCCGGCCGGCCGTACCCGGTCGACCGGGAGAGGCTCGGGGCGTTGTGCCGGGCCTACGACACGGTCTACGAGTACATCCCGTTCTTCCAGCTGGAGGAGCTCGACCAGTTCGGGCCGCACCTCGTCGACGGCAACGCCGCGATCGTGCCCGTGCCCCAGCTCGGCGAGGCGCGGGAGTTGTTCAACCGGCTCAGCTCCCGTGTTCACGCCGCAGCGCTGGAGTCCGTCGCGGACGTGGGCTGAGCGCGTCCGCCACCCGGTCTCCGAACCTGTCGCAGAACCCGGTGAACACGCCGTGCAGGGTGTTGATCACCAGGATCGCCGGCGCCACCACCGCGGCGGTGCCGGGGAACTCCGGTTCCAGCAACAACACCAGCACGATCGCGGTGATCCCGTTCTGCTGCGCGAACGCGATGTACGTCCGGTCCTTGCGCGCGAGTCCGCCGGTGAGGATCAGCCCCACCACCACCTGGGCGAAGAACGCGGCGAGCCCGAGCACCAGTCCCGGCCACGGCGATAGCCCGCCCACGAGCAGGAATCCGAGCGCGACGGCGGCGGCCACGAACGCCACGCGGGTGACCCGGTCTATCCAGGCGGAGATGGCCGGCCGCGCGACCAGCCCGACGATCGCCACTCCCAGCATCAGGAACTGCCACACGCCGAACGCCAGAGCGGCCACCACCACGGTGATCTGACCGGCGGTTCGCAGCGCCCCCGACGTGATCCGCGACCACGCCCACCACAGCAGCGCCACGACGGCGGCGAACGCCAGGTTCGCGATCACGTTGGCACCGAAGGAGAACAGCCCGCCGTGGGCCAGCGCGCCCGACGACGGATCACCCATCGCCCGCAACGCCAGCGCGGACAGGTAGACGGTGAGCAGCATGGTGATGGGGTCGTCGAACGACGCCCACGCCGCCAGCACGCTCTTGGCCCGGTCCGACAACCGGGAGCTGGCGGCCGCCGCGGCCGTGGACAGCGGATCGATCTGGGCGACCGCGATCGCGAGCACGAGATAGGCGGGGTCGCGGAAGACCAGCCACAGCACGGCCGCGATCAACGCCGCTTTCGCCAGCACGCCCACGGTCACCGCCAGCACGACGATGCGCAGGTGCTGACGGACCTCGGCCAGGCAGATGCCATAAGTGCTGCTGTACAAGCCAATGGCGAGCAACGCGCTCGCGACGGTGAAGTACCAGCCGCTGGTGGTGACGGCGTCGAGGCCGGAGGTGCGTGCCACGGCCCAGCCCGCGCCGACCGCCACCACGAGCAGCGCCAGGCGTCGCATGGTCGCGGCGAAGGCGCTGCGCTGTTTCGCGGGCGTCACCAAACGCCGCACCGTCGCGGCGAAAGCGTTGCGGTCCACCCCGGACGTCATCACAACGGACGTGCGGCCGCGGCGAGACGGGCGACCTTCTCGTCGGCGGGGTAGACCTCGCTCTGGTCGAGCGTCACGCCGACGAGGTACTCACCGGCTTCGACGCGGTAGTAGTAGATCGCGCCCATCTCGACGTCCAGCACGAGCCGCTCCACCCGGCCGCCGAGCGTCTGGCGGCACATCCGGCCGAACTGCGTCACCAGGGAGGGCAGCCTGCGGGACAGGTCCGCGTAGAACCGGCGGCGCTGCGCCGGGGTGATGGACTCGTGGAAGAACCTGCCGACTTTGAGATCGTCGAAGACGTCGATGGTGAAGACCTGTTCGCAGTCCGCCCACAGCGCGACGTAGTGCAGATCGCGCGGGTCGACGAACTTGCGGCACTGGTCCGCGAGCGTGCTCGTCACGTCTCCCTGCACGCGCAACGACTCCGGCGTCGCGACCGGCACCACCGCGGGATCGACGTCGTCGTCGGGATCGTGCAGCGTCTTCCACCCGCCGGGGTTGAGCGGCTGCTGGCTGATCCTGGCCCGCAGGGCCGTCGCGAGCTCCGAGGTGAGCTCGTCCGCCGCGCGCACGTTGCGGGCGGCGGTCCACGGCAGCGGCGCGGGTGGCGGTTCGGTGCTGCCGAACCCGATGACGTGCTGGTCCGGCACGACCGAGTCGCAGTACGCCACGCCCTGGCCGGTCTGCAGCACGACCCGGATCAGCGAACCGGTCCGCACCGCGATCAGGTCGGCCTCGAGCTGGCTCACCGCCGTGCTGAGCGTCCGCGCGGTCTGCGAGTGGCCGGATTCCTCGGAGTCGTCGGAGTCGTCGGAGTCGTCGGGGTCTTCGGGTTCCTCGGAGTCCACGATCTCCACGACTATGTCGTCGAAGCCGTCGGTGTAGTGCCCCAGGTGGTACAGCAGGCGATCGCGGCCGATGGCGGTCAGCAGCATCTCGACGGCGTCGTCCCACCTGGCGTCGACGTGCGGCGCCTTGCGCACACGCGGTCCAGTCACATCGATCACCTCCGTTCACATGTCCGGTACGTCGAGGACAACGCATTTCCATTCGGCGGCGGAGGCTTTGAGGTTCGCTTCGGCGCGCACGGTGACCGGATGCGTGGCTCCCAGCCACTCCACGCACTCGTCGCGCACCTCGCGCAGGGTCGTGCTGCCCCGGTCGACGTCCGCGGTGCGCCCGTCGATCACCGCGTGCCCGAGCCTCGCCGCGAGTGCCCACGGGTGGACGTCGCCGAGCCTGTTGACGAGACCGTCCCTGGCCTCCTTCGCGGCCCGCAGCGCCTCCTCCTGGCTGCGGCCGAGGCTGTGCAGGAAGATCGCGTGGTCGAGCAGGCACATCAGCGTGAACGCGTGGTACGCGCCCTGCCGTGCGTGGTAGGCGTCGTAGCACTCCCGCGCGAGCCGGGTCGCGGTCTCGAAGTCGCCGATCGCGTGGTGGTCCGCCGCGAAGCTGAGCTTGCACGCCCGCGTGTCCGCGTGGTCCGGCCCGAACACGTGGCGGTAGCCGCGCAACGTCTCCTGGGTGAGGCTCTTCGCGTCCGCGTGCTCGCCGAGCAACCGGTACGTGATCGCCCGGTTCCACTTGATCCGCAGCTCGTGCCGCGGGCTGGGCGGACCGATCACCGCGACCCGCTGGGCGGCCTCGCGGAGCTCGTCCAGCGCCTCGACGTACTGGCCGAGCTCGCGCAGGTACCTGCCGACGCTGCAGGCCGACCACCACACGTCGAGGTCGTGCGGGCCGAGCACGGCGAGCCTGCGTTCGAAGTTCTCCCGCTGCACCTTGAGCGCCTCACCGGTCTCGCCGGCGAGGAAGAGCGAGAACGCCAGGTTGTTCGTCGTCCGCAACGTGTCCCGGTGGTCCTCACCGAGCACGGCGCGCATCTGGCGCTCCGTCCTGGCCTCCTCGGTGCGTGCTTGGGCGAAGTTGCCCAGCACGCGATTGCCGTGCGCCACACCACGGGCCGTGCGCAAGGTGTGCGGATCGTCGCGGCCCAGGAGCCGCCGCTGGTCCTTGAGCAGCCGCTCGTCGGTGTTGAGCGCGTCGGACGGCCGGTCCAGCGCCTTGTAGAAGTTGCCCAGGTGGAACCGCAGGCACAACCGCAGCCGGACCTCCACGTCCTCCGGCCACGACTCGAGCAGCCGCTCGGACAGCCCCGCGGCGAACGTCCAGGCCTCCGGGTCGCCCTCCACCTGGAAGTAGCGCATCTGGTTGACCAGCCACCGCCGCACGGCCGGGGACTCCGACTGCACCGCCCCACTGGGAAGGACGTGCTCGCGCAGCTCGCGGATGTCCGCCACCCGGCTGCCGTCGTTGATCTGCGACTCCGACGGCGCCTGCGCGGCGAGCCCGGCCAGCACGCTGTCCTGGACGGCCGCGCGTTCGGCGTCGTCCATCAGGCCGGAGACGAGCGAGAGGACCAGCCGGTGGACGGTCAGCGTGGCGGGCCTGCCCCACGCCACGTCGAACAGCCCGTAGCGAACTCCGTGCCACAGCACGGCGTCCAGCTCCAGGTCGTCCAGCGCGGCGACCCCGTCCGCCCGCGACACCACCGCGAGCATCGGCGCGGAGTGCAGCAGTGACACGGAAACACCCGCACTGGACAGGAACGTGCACATCTTCACCAGCCGGAGCACCGCCCGGCCGTGCTCGGTCTCCGCGAAGGTGCCGGCCAGCACCCCGATCGCCCTCTCGGCGCCGGAACCGCTGTCCTGACCGGAGAACAACGAGCAGTACTGCTCGGTCGCGCTGATCGCGGCATCGCCTCGCGAGGCCGCCTCCCTGCGCCGCTGCTTGGCCGTCTGCAGGATCCACGACCGCGCCAGTCTCAGCGTGAGCGGTTCGTGCTCGGCGAGCTCGGCGAGGCGCACCAGTTCCTTGCCGGGGAGGTCGGGCAGTGCCGCGCGCAGGAACGCCACGCCGTCCTCGGGATCGAGCGGGCCGATCTCCCTGCCCGGCCTGCCGTCCGGCCGGACCCGCGAGGTGACCACCACGTGCCCGCAGCCGCGTGTGGGAACCAGTCCGCGCAACACTTCCGGATCGTCGGCGCCGTCGTAGACCAGCAGCCAGCGCCTGCCCTGCGGGCTGCCGCACAGCCGGTCGAGCACGGCCTCGGTGACCTGGTACTCCATCTCGATGCCGAGCACGCGGGCGAGATCGGCGAGCCGCTCGGTGATCGTGCGGCGGTCGTGCGCCGGAATCCACCACACGTAGACGTAGTCGAACGCGAACCGGTGCGCGTACTCCTTCACCAGCTCGGTCTTGCCCGCGCCCGCGGGGCCCGTGACCCACCACGTGCGCAGCACCGAGGCGTCCGAGAGCGCGTCCCGCATCTCCTCCAGCTCCGCGCCCCTGCCGCTGAACGAGCCGAGCCTGCGCGGCAGGTTGCGCCGCCTCTTCTCCTGCTTCTCGTTGTTGCCGGCGGGATAGCGCACCTCGGTCGGCGCGCCCGCGACGAGCGAGAACGCCTCCAGGACCGCCGCGCGCGCGGTCGCCTCGTCCGAGTTCGCGAGCGCGATGTGCTCGCAGCCCTCCGGGGCCTCGGTGTCGTCGACGGTGATGACGACAACGCGCCCGGCCACGCGGTCCTCGGCCCGCTGGGCGCGGGAGTGCTGCGACACGATGCGCACGAGCGCGTCGCCCGGCTGCCGGTCGCTGGTCACCTCCGCACCCGCGCACGTCAGCTGCGACCGCACCCAGTCGGCCCACGGCCGGTCCTTCGGCACGTACTCCAGGGCGACGTGCGTCGGGCTCAGGCCGATGCTGCGCCGGTAGCTCTCCCGCACGTCCTCCTCGAGCCCCCGCACGGTGCCGATCCCGGTGCCCGCGACGGCGATCGCGAGCTCGCGGTACGAGTCGAGCTGGGCTCCGCTGTCGTCGACGAGCACGGCCAGCGTCTCCACGAACGATTCCTTGCGGTACAGCGGAATCGGCACCAGCTCCGCGGACATGCTGCGGCCGAACGGGTCGTCGTCGGGCGTCAGCAGCCGTGCGAACGTCGCCGTGATGGCCGCGAGCGCCTGTTCCGCGCGGCCGGCGTCGCTGCGGTCGAACTGCACCGGCACCGCGAGCACCCTGACCCCGACGGGGGCGGAGTCCCACACGTCCTGCGCGAAGTCAGCGGCCTGGCTGATGCTGCTGCGCATCGGCTCGAAGCACACGGCCACGACGTCGCACAGCCGGGCCATCCGCGTCGCCGCGTCCGGCGACAGGTTCGTGGGGCTGTCGATCAGCACGTAGTCGTACGACGAACGCCGGATGCCCTCTCGCAGCGTTTCCACCTCGCCGGGGCCGCGCGGCGTGGGGGAGAAGCCGCGCACGGGAATGCTCGGGTCGCGCGAGGCCAGCAGGTCGACGCGGCCACGCCCGCCGGGCAGCTCGTACCGGCGTGCCTCCAGGGAGGGGAACGTCTCCTCGTCGAACAGCAGGCGGCGGGCCGGGTCGCTGAACGGCGAGACCTCCAGCACCTCGGCGAGCAGGTCGGCGACCTCCAGCGTCCTCGCGTGGAACGGCTGGAGGAAGTCGTGCACGTGCGGTGCCTCGGTGCCCCAGTCCGCGACGGCCACCCGGTGCCCGGACGCGGCGAGCACCCAGGCCAGGTTCGCCACGACGGCCGTGCGCCCGATGCCGTTCGTCGACGACGTGAACGCCGCGATCGTCGGAGCGCCTGGTACCGGCCGATCGTCGATCATCGTCGCTCCACGGTGAGCTGTCGTCAGATTCGGTTCTGGAAAGACGCGTAGTGGTCGGCGGCCGACGTGTTGTCGCGCAGGACGCGTTCGAGCGATCTGGCCAGCACGGAGTCGGGCAGATCGTCGAGCCGATCGAAATCCACCCCGCTCAGGTCGACCAGGTCCGAGCGCAAACCGGCGTCGGGCTGCTGCGCCATCCGTCTCGCACCGTCCGTTCGTCTCCGCCCCATTGCGGCGCGTACCGATTGTAGTTCGGGAAGCGACGACACCGCGTTAGCAAACGACGCAATATCTAATCGGGTGACCGCGCCGCGATGCATGTTAGGAGTGATGCATTATCGAGCTACCGCGAGGGCGTGTCGATCGGCCACTCGGGCGACGGGGACGCCACTGGCGGGTTTGATTTTCGTCTATCGTCGACGGTGATTCTCGTAATCGTGGCGGAAGCGGTGCGCTATGAACGAGCCTCGCCCATTCCGGCAGTTCATCCTCAAGGTCCACGAGAGGTGCGATCTGGCGTGCGACCACTGCTACGTCTACACGAAGGCCGACCAGCGCTGGCGGACGCGCGACAGGGCCATGTCGCTCGCGACGGCGGACCAGGTCGCCCGGCGGGTCGCTGACCACGTCCGCGCGCACCGGCTGCCCGCGATCGAGATCGTCCTGCACGGCGGCGAACCGCTGCTCGTGGGCGTGCCGCACCTGCGTGCGCTGGTGCGGCTGTTCCGCTCGCTCGTGCCGGCTCCGGTGCAGGTCAGCATGCAGACGAACGGGACGCTGCTCGATGCCGCCGCACTGTCCGCCCTGGTCGAACTGGGGGTGCGGACCGGGGTGAGCGTCGACGGCGACCGCGCGGCGCACGACCGGCATCGCCGCAGGCACGACGGCAGCGGCAGCTACGACGCGGTGGCCGCGGCGGTGCGGCTGCTCGCGACGGAGCCGTCGATCTACGGCGGCCTGCTCTGCACCATCGACGTGGACAACGACCCGGTGCGCACCTACGAGGCGTTGCTGCAGTTCAGCCCACCTGTCGTGGACTTCCTCCTGCCTAACGGGAACTGGTCGGACCCGCCACCGCACATCGGTTTAGGCACGCCGTACGCGTCGTGGCTGATCACGGTGTTCGACCGCTGGTACGCGGGCACGGGTGAGCCCGTCGTGCGGATGTTCGCCGAGATCATCAACATGCTGCTCGGCGGCAGTTCGGCGGTCGAGGGGTTCGGCACGTCA
The DNA here is from genome assembly GCF_040611995.1 of Lentzea sp. NPDC006480. Classification (NCBI taxonomy): domain Bacteria; kingdom Bacillati; phylum Actinomycetota; class Actinomycetes; order Pseudonocardiales; family Pseudonocardiaceae; genus Lentzea; species Lentzea sp. NPDC006480. The sequence continues at coordinate 5,104 of NZ_JBEXPJ010000062.1, read as the reverse complement.
CCGGCCGCGACGGTGGTCGTCGAGACGGATGGCGCGATCGAGGTTTCCGACATGCTGAGCTCCGCGTTCGAGGGCGCGGCGGCGACCGGCCTGACCGTGTTCGACTCGTCCTTCGACGACGCGCTGGAAGCGCCGGGAATCCTCGCGCGCCGGTCGCCCCTGTGCGCTACCTGTCAGGCCTGTGAGCTGCGCGAAGTGTGCGGGGGAGGGGCGTACGCCCATCGTTTCCGGGCGGGCTCCGGGTTCGCCAACCCGTCCGTGTACTGCGCCGATCTGCAGCGTCTGATCAGCCACATCAGGAGCAGGCTCGTCGCCGACGTGGCGAGGTTGTCCCGGTGACGGCGACGCTCGAGATGCGGCCCGAGATGTTCACCGAGCTGGCGTGCGGTCGCGGTGGGGCTGCGGCCGCGCGCTTCCTCCTCGGCGCCCGGCGCAGCAGAACGCTCCTGCTCCTGCACGCGGTGGCCGCGGGCGACCCGGCGTTCGCTCAGCTGAGGAAGCTGCCCGCGGCCGCTGTCCGCCCGGTCCTCGACCACCCGCGGGTGGGTGCCTGGGCCCTGCGCACCGCGCTGACCGGCACGGATGCCGGCGAACTGGCCGCCGTGCTGGCCGCCGCACGCGTGCGTGCGCAGGTCAGCGGGGTGGTGGAGGTGCCGGGCGGGCGTCCGGTGGTGCTGCCGTCCGTCGGCACGTTCCACCCGGCGGGCGACGGTCCGGTCCGCGTCGTGACCGGCGAGGACGGCTGCCACGTGTCCGACGGCGAGGTGTCCTGCGACCTCTCCGGTCCTCCGACACCGCACTGGAAGCCCCTGCGGCGCTGGCGGGCCGAACACGACGGCCTGCGCCTGACGCTGGCGATCGACGACCTGCCGGAACGGCTCCCCGACCACGTCGTGGCAGCGTCCGACCTGCAAGAACGCCGTTGGCAACGCTGTCTGCGCACGAGCTGGCAGCTGCTCGTCGAGCACCACCGGCCGGTCGCCGAGGAGATCGCGGCGACGTTGTCCGTGCTGACGCCCCTGTCGACGACCTTGCCGGGCCACGCGAGCGTGACGTTCGCGAACGCGCTCGGCTGCGTCGCGATGTCCCTGCCGGACGACCCGCGCGTCATGGCGGTCGCATTCGCCCACGAGGTGCAACACGCAAAGCTGTCCGCACTGCTCGATCTCTTCCCATTGGTGGACCGCGCCTCGCGCGCGCGTTTGCACGTTGGCTGGCGGCCGGATCCGCGGCCGCCGGTCGCTGTTCTGCACGGTGCCTACGCACACCTCGCGGTGGCCGCTTTCTGGCGTCACCACCCCGACGCCGTGGCCCGTGTGGAATTCGTCCGGTGGAGTTCCGCGACCCGTGCCGCGGTCGGTTCACTGGAGTCCTCCGGCGCGCTTACCGACAGGGGCCGTGCTTTCGTCGGGCACATGCGCCGCAGGCTCGACTCGTTGATTCAATGACAACGAATGGACATTCATGGACAAAAAATGGCCACCGTTTGTTCTGGTCCGCGTGGAATCAATTTGATGGTTCACCCGATCGAGCCGGTTCGTGGAGCAGGTCCAAGCTCTATGTTTCGGACGCATGACTGCGATCACCTCCACCGCCTACAGCCGGGACCTCGGTGACGAGCTGCGGCGGCTGCGCGAGAAGTTCACGTCGTTGACCGGGTTCGCGTTCGCCGAGCAGCTCGGGTGGGACCCGAGCAAGGTGTCCAACATCGAGAACGGCAAGGCTCGGGCGAGCGAGATCGACCTCATCCAGTACCTGATGACGTGCGGCCGCGACACGCCGTACTTCGAACGCTTCCGCGACCGGTACCGCTACGCCTTCGACCCGTACGTCGTGCAGGTGCCCGACAACCTCCGCACCCTCGCGATGACCGAGGCCAAAGCCAAGAAGATCACGACCTACGACGTCCACACGGTCCCCGGCCTCATCCAGACGCCCGATTACGCACGAACGCTCCTGAGCTCGGGCGGCAACACGCCCGCGGACGTCGAGAAGTTCCTCAAATGGCGCATGGACCGGCAGGCGATCATGAGGCGCCAGAACCGTCCTGAATGCACCTTCTACGTGCACGAGCTCGCCCTGCGGCTTCACGAGGGCGACGACGCGGTCATGGAGGAGCAGTACCTGCGCCTTCTCTTCCACACCCACGTCCTGCGCGTCATACCCATGTCGGCCGGACCGGTGGCGATCAGGCGGTCCGCCCGGATGCTGTTCAGCTTCGAGAAACTCGTGCCGGTCGCGTACTGCGAGACGGACATGGCGAACGTGTTCGCGCACGACGGCAAGGCGATCGCGCAGAGCAGGGAGTTCTTCAAGTGGTTGGATTCGCTCGCTTTGGATGAGGGACAATCGCGGAGCCTGCTGGCGAGCTACGTCAGCGGCGTGCGAAGGGACCTCGATGACCCACTGGCGGAGCTGGCGTAAGAGCACCTACAGCGGCGACCAGGGTGACAGCGCCTGCGTCGAGGTGTCGCTCGCCCAGGACGCTCTCGTGCGTGACTCGAAGGTCGCTCGCGGTGACGCCCTGGTCTTCTCGATTCAGGCGTGGCGCGCGTTCGTGGCGAGCGTCGCCTGATCGGCCCAGCAAAAGTTCGGGCGGCGTTCACCGTGTGAGCTGCGCCGCTCGTCGCGTCATCGGAAGTTTCGTCACCGTAAACGCGTTATCCTCGGTACTCGCGAGACCCGAGGAGCGTGGGGTTGAGTCAAGACACCGAACCCGCTGCGACGGCTGTTCAACCGTCGGCTACCCGGCGTGTGCGCGCCCGCCTTGCGCGGCGTATCACCGCCCAACGTGCGGCCCCGGTGAAGCAGGTCCTCGAACCTCTCGCCGCCGCGCACTACGACCTCCATCCCAAGGCCGATCTGGCGCTTCTGCAGCACGCATATGACGTTGCCGAGGAGAAGCACCGCCCGCAGCGCCGCAAGTCCGGCGACCCGTACATCACCCACCCGCTCGCCGTGGCGACGATCCTCGCCGAGCTGGGCATGGACACCACGACGCTGGTGGCCGCGCTGCTGCACGACACCGTGGAAGACACCGACTACTCGCTCAACCAGCTCAAGGAAGACTTCGGTGAAGAGGTCGCCCGGCTGGTCGACGGCGTCACGAAGCTCGACAAGGTCAAGCTGGGGGCGGCGGCCGAGGCCGAGACCATCCGCAAGATGGTGATCGCGATGGCGAAGGACCCGCGGGTCCTGGTCATCAAGCTGGCCGACCGGCTGCACAACATGCGCACCATGCGGTTCCTGCCGCCGGAGAAGCAGGCTCGCAAGGCCCGGGAGACGCTCGAAGTGCTCGCGCCGCTGGCCCACCGCCTGGGCATGGCGACCGTGAAGTGGGAGCTGGAGGACCTCGCGTTCGCGATCCTGCAGCCCAAGAAGTACGACGAGATCGTGCGGCTGGTCGCGAAGCGCGCGCCCAGTCGTGACACGTATCTGCGGACCGTGGTCCAGGAGCTCAACGGTCAGCTGGAGACCGCGCGGATCGTCGCGAAGGTCGAGGGCAGGCCGAAGCACTACTACTCGATCAACCAGAAGATGATCGTCCGCGGCCGGGACTTCGACGACATCCACGACCTCGTGGGTGTGCGGATCCTGGTCGACGAGGTGCGCGACTGCTACGCGGCGATGGGCGTCGTCCACGCGGCCTGGCAGCCGATGCCGGGACGGTTCAAGGACTACATCGCGCAGCCCAGGTTCGGCGTCTACCAGTCGCTGCACACGACCGTCATCGGTCCCGACGGCAAGCCTCTCGAGGTGCAGATCCGCACCCACGAGATGCACCAGCGGGCCGAGTACGGCATCGCGGCGCACTGGCGGTACAAGGAGACCAAGGGCACGCACAACGGCAAGTCCGTCGAGATCGACGAGATGGCGTGGATGCGCCAGCTCCTCGACTGGCAGCGGGAAGCCGCGGACCCCGGTGAGTTCCTCGAAGGACTCAGGTGGGACCTCGCCGCGCGCGAGATCTTCGTGTTCACGCCGAAGGGGGACGTGCAGACGTTGCCGACGGGCTCGTGCCCGGTCGACTTCGCCTACGCCGTCCACACCGAGGTCGGGCACCGCTGCATCGGCGCCAGGGTCAACGGCCGGCTGGTCGCTCTCGAACGCAAGCTCGAGAACGGCGAGGTCGTCGAGATCTTCACCTCCAAGGCGGAGGGTGCGGGCCCGTCCCGCGACTGGCTGAGCTTCGTCGCCTCACCGCGCGCCAAGGCGAAGATCAAGCAGTGGTTCGCCAAGGAGCGCAAGGAAGAGGCGATCGAGCAGGGCAAGGACGCGATCACCAAGGAAGTCCGCCGCGTCGGGCTGCCGATCCAGCGCCTGGTCAGCGTCGACTCGATGCAGGCCCTCGCCAAGGAACTGCACTACCCGGACATGAGCGCGCTGTACGCGGCGGTCGGGGAGGGTCACACCTCCGCCCGCCACGTCGTGCAACGGCTCGTCGCGCAGCTCGGCGGTGTCGAGCACGCCGAGGAGGAACTGGCCGACCGCGCCACCCCGTCCACGGTCACCCGGCGCCGCCCCACCGGCGACGCGGGCGTGATCGTCAAGGACGCGGGCGACGTGTGGGTGAAGCTCGCCCGCTGCTGCACTCCGGTGCCGGGCGACGACATCCTCGGCTTCGTGACCCGAGGCGGCGGTGTGTCCGTGCACCGCACCGACTGCACGAACGCCGACGAGCTGCTGAAGTCGCCGGAACGCCTGCTCGACGTCGAGTGGGCGCCGTCGGCCTCCAGCGTGTTCCTGGTGGCGATCCAGGTGGAGGCGCTCGACCGGCACCGGCTGCTGTCGGACGTCACGAAGGTGCTGGCCGACGAGCGCGTGAACATCCTGTCGGCGTCGGTGACGACGTCGCGGGACCGTGTGGCCGTCAGCCGGTTCTCGTTCGAGATGGGCGACCCGAAGCACCTGGGCCACGTCCTGAAGGCCGTGCGGAGCGTGGAGGGCGTCTACGACGTCTACCGCGTGACCTCAGCCTCCTAGTTCAGGCGTCTGCAAGTACTACCAACTCGCAGTTGGTCTCGGCCGTCGCCGTCTCGGTGGCCGCGAAGGTCAGCTGGCCCGAGGCGATGGGCCTCATCCTGGTCAACGGCCTGGTCGTGCT
>NZ_JBEXPJ010000061.1:0-44243 GCF_040611995.1 Lentzea sp. NPDC006480 | reverse complement strand
CTGCGCGACGGCGGTGGTGACCTGGGCGATGTTGCGGACCTGGTTGGTCAGGTTGTTCGCCATGAAGTTGACGTTGTCGGTGAGGTCCTTCCACGTGCCCGCCACGTTCGGCACGCGCGCCTGGCCGCCCAGCATCCCCTCGGTGCCGACCTCGCGAGCCACGCGGGTGACCTCGTCGGCGAACGCGGACAGCGTGTCGACCATCGTGTTGATCACGCCGGCCAGCGCGGCGACCTCTCCCTTGGCCTCCACGGTGATCTTCTGGGACAGGTCGCCGCGCGCGACCGCGGTGGCGACCTGCGCGATCGACCGCACCTGGTTGGTCAGGTTGGAGGCCATGACGTTCACGTTGTCCGTCAGGTGCTTCCACGTGCCGGAGACACCGCGCACCGTCGCCTGGCCGCCCAGGTTGCCCTCGGTGCCCACCTCGCGGGAGACGCGGGTGACCTCGTCGGCGAAGCCGGACAGCTGGTCGACCATCGTGTTGATGGTCTCCTTGAGCTCGAGGATCTCGCCGCGCGCGTCGACCCGGATCTTCTGGGACAGGTCGCCCCGCGCCACCGCCGTGGTGACCTGGGCGATGGACCGCACCTGCGCGGTCAGGTTGCCCGCCATGAAGTTGACCGAGTCGGTGAGGTCCTTCCAGGTGCCCGAGACGCCCTTCACGTCCGCCTGCCCGCCGAGGCGGCCGTCCGTGCCGACCTCGCGGGAGACGCGGGTGACCTCGTCGGCGAAGGAGGAGAGCTGGTCGACCATCGTGTTGATCGTGTTCGCGAGTTCGAGGATCTCACCGCGCGCGGTGACGGTGATCTTCTGGCTGAGATCGCCTCGCGCGACCGCCGTGGTCACCTGGGCGATGTTGCGGACCTGGTCGGTGAGGTTGCCCGCCATGAAGTTCACGGAGTTCGTGAGGTCGAGCCACACCCCGCCGACGCCGGGCACCTCCGCCTGCCCGCCCAGCCGGCCCTCGCTGCCCACCTCGCGCGCCACGCGGGTGACCTCGTCAGCGAAGCTGGACAGCTGGTCCACCATCGTGTTCACGGTGTTCTTGAGTTCCAGGATCTCGCCGCGGGCGTCGACGTCGATCTTCTGGCTCAGGTCGCCCCTGGCGACCGCGGTGGCGACCTGGGCGATGTCGCGCACCTGACTGGTCAGGTTGCCCGCCATCGCGTTCACCGAGTCGGTGAGGTCCTTCCACGTGCCGGACACGCCCTTGACGTCCGCCTGGCCGCCCAGGTTGCCCTCGGTGCCGACCTCGCGGGAGACGCGGGTGACCTCGGAGGTGAACTGCGACAGCTGGTCGACCATGCCGTTGAACACGGTCGCGATCTCGCCGAGCAGACCGTCGGAGTCGTCGGGCAGCCGGATGCCGAAGTCCCCGTCGCGGACCGCGGTGAGGCCGGCCAGCAACTGCCGGAGCTCCGGGAGGTCGACGGCTCTCGGAGTGGTGGTGACGGTCATTTCCTGATGCCTCCACGGCATGGCGAAACCAGTGGGTGAGGGTGACCTGTTGGTTCAAGCGCGCCTCAGGAGCCCGGCTGACATTACTGGACCAAACGAGACGTTCAGGAGTGCCGGACCGAGTCGAGCAATTTCTGGGCCACGTCACGAAGTTTGACGTTCTGGTGCTGCGACTCCTCGACCAGCTTGGCGAACGCCTCGTCGGCGGTGCAGCCGTGCACCGCCATCAGCGCACCCTTCGCCTGGTCGATCGCCGCACGTGACTCGAGGGCGCGCTCCAGGTGCTGGACCTTGTCCTGGGCGTGCTGCCACCGCTGGGAGCTGGTGATCGTCGCCGACGCGGCCGTCGTGAACAGCAGCATGAGGCCCTCGTCGAACGGGTCGAAAGCGGCCGCGGTGCGGCTGTAGATGTTGAGCGTGCCCACGTGGCGCGCTTCCGAGGTGTCCGAACCCGGCAGGACGACGGGCACCGAGAGGTACGCGCAGATGCCCATCTCGGCCGCCACCGCCTCGAACTCGGGCCACGTGTCGTGGTGCTGACCCACGACCGCGCGCACCGGTCTCAGGGTTCTCGCGGACTCGAGACACGGTCCGCGGCCGGCGCTGTACTGCTTCTCGTCGACCCTGACCAGCTGCGAATCGGTGGCGGCCGCGGTGCGGGGCCGATCCGGCGCCATGACGGACACGGTCACGGCGTCCGCGTCCGCGATCGCCCTGGCCGCCGTCTCCACGAGCCTCTGCAACGCGTTGTCGAGAGGTTCCTCGCCGGTGAACGCGTCACGCAGAACCGTCAGCGCTTCAGTGGTCTCGTCCAGACGCGTGAGCAGATCAGGACGATCGTCTGCCGCTGGGCTGACGGGTTTCGGCACCGAGTAGTCGTCCATGCCGCGGTGCTCCTTCGTCAACGAGGTGGAGTCCACGACGCCGGCTGCTTGACGCGCGTTCGAGCATCGTACGTGTTCTGGTCGTGCGGGCGTCTTGTGACGGAACCGAACGGGCGCGCGGCGCTGGAGTGGTCGTCTCAGCAGCGCGCGGCCACTGCTCGGACAGGCCGGGTTGATGTTGCCGGTGTGGGCGGCGCGGCGGTGGGTACTCCGGTGATTGCCGGGCCGGTTCGCCGGACACGGTGGAGACCGCGTTTGTGGTCTGGCCGGGCTTGACGCGGTGCGTTGAGCAGCCAGCCTCCGCGCTGTCTGGTTGCGCGGTGCGGGCACCGGTTGCATCATCGCCCGCACCGCGCCCGCCCGGCTCCGGGGACACGGCTACCGAGCGTGCCGGTTCTCCACGAGCCACGTCGCGGCGTGGTGCAGCTTGACGTTGGTCGACTGGGAGGCCTCCACGAGCATGCGGAAGGCGGCTGCGGCGTCGAGGTCGTGGCGTTCCATGAGGATGCCCTTGGCGGTGGAGATGACGTCGCGGTTCTCGATCGCGATGCCGAGCTGTGCCTCCCGCTGCGCGCCGACCAGGGCGATCGCGGCGTGGGTGGCGAAGAGCCGGCCGTCCTGTTCGGTGTGCTCGTCGAAGGCGTGGGCACGCGACGAGTAGAGGTTGAGCGCGCCGAGGGTGCGGTCGGTCACGAACAGCCGGTACGACAGCAGCGAGTGGATGCCGTTCTCGGCCGCGGCCGGCCCGAAGGCGCGCCAGCGGGGCTCGTCGCGGACGTCGCCGGTGCGGTAGGTCTGGCGCTCTTTGATCGCGTCGACGCACGGGCCTTCGCGCAGGTCGTACTGCAGCTTGTCGATCGTCTCGACGATGGCGCTCGTCGGTGCGACGGTGCGGATCTTCCCGCTTTCGGCCAGGGAGATGCCGGCGTATTCGGCGCCCGGGATGTAGTCGGCGGCGGCTTTGACGATCGCGCGCAGCGTGGTGTCCACGTCCGGTTCCGCTTGCAGCGTTCGCGCGATGCTGCTGAGTGTCTCGGCGAGTCCTCTGAAGCCGCCGTCATCGGTTGCGCTCAAGATGCCTCCATCACCAGGTCGGCGCACGTGCAGGTTTCTTTACCCGGCTGGAACGGTGGATCAAACACGGGTGGTGTCGACCGGCTCGTGCGGATCTCCGGCGGGGCGGACCTGATCGTGCCGGAGCTGCGCGGGCGCCACGACGTGCATCCCGTCACGGTGGAGCTGCTGGGCAAGCTCACGGCCCGGCTGGGATCCCGCGACGTCGGGTTCTGCCTGGTGCAGCGGCACGAGAACATGGTGGGCGCGGAGCTGGCACAGGCGAGCGCGGAAGGCCTTGTCGAACTGCACGAGACCGTGGCGGACGCGTTGCGGCTCTCCGCTCCGTCGAGGTGTCGGAGGTGAGCGGAACGGGCAACCACGGCGACGACCGAAAGGAGCTGTCCCATGGAAGCTCGTGAGTTCTTCCACACCGTCGCGGAGCGCGCCGGGCTGTCCCGCGAGGAAGCCGCGGACCTGACCAGGGCCACGCTGAGCTCGCTCGCCGACCGCCTGAGCGAGGGGGAGACGCGGCACCTCGCCGGGCTGTTGCCGCCGTCGCTGAACGAGCTGCCCGCCGGCCGTGCGGAGACGTTCGGCTTCGACGAGTTCGTCCGCAGGGTCAGCGAGCACACCGGTCTGACCGTCCGCGAGACCACGGATGGCGTCCGCGCCGTGTTCACCACCGTGCACGACGAGATCGGTGACGAGCAGTTCGAGCACGTGACGGCCCAGCTGCCGCGGGAGTTTCAGCCGGCGTCGTAGAACGTCGCCAGCGTGGTCGTCCCGTCCTGCTCGACGATCCGCAGCACGGGTCCGGCGGCCACGTCGATCTCGTCGGGCCGCCACACCATGTGCCGCAGCACGACGGGATACCGCGCGGTCCCGCCGACGGCGATGATCGCGACGTCGTCCTTGGGGTCGTAGGAGGCGTAGGCGAACGGCAGCCGTTCCACCTCGTGCTGGTCCCCGAACTCACGATCGAGCACCTCGATCGTCACCGCCTTGCCCTTGGCCTGCGTGGTCAGTTCGTCCAGCGCGTTCTTCCAGTCCTCACCCGACATGATCACTCTCCTTGTCGTTCGGTTGACCCGAGACGCCGTCACAGCAGGAGGTCGAACAGCCGGAACGCCGTTTCCCAGTGCTTGGACTGCGGGTTCTTCAGGTCCGGTTCGATGATCTTGAACGTGCGGGCGAGGCCCACGCTCACTCCGCCCGCCACCCGCGGCACCCAGGCCTCGGCCTCGTCGGACAACACGACGTCCGGCGGCCGGGGCGCCATCTCGCCCAGCGCATCCGCGAGCTCGGGGAAGAGCTCGCCGAACTCGCGGATGCGCTCCTGCAGGCCCTTGGTGATCGGGAAGTCGTAGGGCTGCAGCACGTCCCGGGCGTTCGTCTTCGCGGTGACCTGGGCCATCAGGTACAGGTCGTGCAGCTTCCGGTCGACGAACTCGTTGTAGCGCTTGAGATCGTCCTTGTCGACGTCGAGACCCGCCGCGGTGCGGAAGAAGTGCTCGAACCTGGTCACGTTCATGACGGGCATCGGTGGCTCCTCGGTACTCTGGGGTGATGGGACTGGATATGCGGAGACGCACGTGCCCGTGGTGCACGGTGACGCACGTGTGGGCGGTGACCGAGGAACGGCTGACGATCGCGCTCAGCGACCACCTGAAGGAGTGCCAGGGCGACGGTTCGCAGCCCCGCGATCCCGAGCCGGCGGGCTAGGACGTCACGGCAGCACGCCCGCGTGGCCAGCCGAACTCCTTCTCGATCTCGTGCAGCATGTGGTTCGTCTTGTCGATGGTGGCGGTGAACGGGACGAAGCCGGTGCCGCTCATCGGATCTCTCCCTCCTGTCCGGGCTGGGTCATGGCGAACGGGCCGATGCGGATGTGCCGGGAGGACGCCGGCGGGCGCGGCTCGCGGCGCGACCGGCGGACGAGCGACCACAGCCACACCAGACCGATGACCGAGATCAGCGCCAGGCCCAGCCAGTCCGTGACGGTGTAGACCGTCACCTGGGACGGGGTCGGCTCGGGCAGAGCGCCTCGCAGCAGCAGCTGGTACTGCCACGGTTCGCCGGTCAGCGCCAGGGTCACGAGCACCGCGATCAGGGACATCGAGTCCCAGAGCGCGTGCAGCAGGGACACCCCGAGAAACGCGAGCAGCAGCGGCCAGGTCAGCACGAAGTGGCGCCGGGTGCTCCACGCGAAGAGCGTGCCTCCGAGGATCGCCGTCCACAGCCCGTGCCCGACCGGTGCCAGCACGCCGCGCAGCAGCTCCGTCGTCACGAGGTTGCTGAGCGACAGACCGGACGCGGTGAACAGCGACGTCAGCGCGTACCCGGCGGACTCGAAGGCGGCGAACCCGAAGCCGACGGACGCGCCGAGGATCATCCCGTCGCGCATGGACTTCACCGCGAGGTGCCGGGTCAGCAGCGCCAGCGCCGCCAGCTTGACGGCCTCCTCGATCAGCCCCACGCCGACGTACATCCACGGCGACGGGTTGAGCAGGTAGGCCTCCAGCACGGACGCGCCCAGCACCCCGAGCACACCGCCGACGACGAACGTGCCGAACACCAGCTCCGCCGTGATCTCACCGGTGTCGCGGCGCCCGAAGGCCCACGTCACGAAGGTCACGGGCACGAGGAAGCTGCCCAGCAGCACCACGGTCGGGATCAGGATCGCGTTGCCGGTCAGGTACGTCACCCCGACCGCCAGCAGCCACAGCACCAGACCGGCCAGGAACATCCGCCGCCACGTCATGTCGTCGCTCCGAACGAGAGGTGTTCGTGGACGAGCCGGACCACCATCGCGCCCTCGCCGATCGCGGAGCCCGCCCGTTTGATGGATCCGCTGCGCACGTCCCCGATCGCGAACACACCCGGTCGGTTCGTCTCCAGCGGAAACGGCCTTCTGCCCTTGTGCCACCAGGTGTCGTCGGTCGCGACGTGCTCGCCGGTCAGCACGAACCCGTCCTCGTCGAGTGCGACCAGCCGCGAAAGCCAGGCGGTGCACGGAATGGCGCCGATGAACACGAACAGCGCGCGGACCGGCAGCGCGTGCCGGCTGTGGCTCTGGTTGTCCTCGACGACGACGCCCTCGATGTTCTTGTCACCCCGCAGTTCCACGATCTCGTGCCGCAGCAGCACTTCGATCCGCGGGTGCCGCATGACCCGGTCCACCAGATAGCGCGACATGTCCCGGTTGAGGTCGCCGGAACGCACGACGAGGTGCACCTGAGGGACGCGCTCGGCGAGGAACACCGCCGCCTGACCGGCCGAGTTGCCGCCGCCCACGACCGCCACCGGGTTCCCCTCGCACGCGCGAGCCTCGTGGATCGTCGCCGCGTAGTGCACGTCGGTCGCCTCGAAGTCGGCCAGCCGCGGCACGTCCAGCCTGCGGTAGCGCGCCCCGGTCGCGATGACCACGGTCCTCGCCGGCACCTGGGAGGAGTCGTCGAAGCCCACCACGTAATGCCCGTCGCGCGGGGAGAAGGTGATCGCCTCGACCGCGACGTTCACCTGCACGCCGAACTTGCGGGCCTGCAACACCGCGCGTTCGGCCAGCTCCGGGCCGGAGACACCGGAGGGGAAGCCCAGGTAGTTCTCGATCCGCGACGTCGTGCCAGCCTGACCGCCGACCGCCACCGAGTCGACGGCCACGACGCCCAGCCCGTCCGACGCGCCGTACACGACGGCCGCGAGCCCGCCGGGCCCGGCGCCGACCACGAGCAGATCGGTCACATCGCTCGGGGGCGAGGTGGCGTGCAAGCCGAGTATCCGTGCCAGTTCCCGGTTGCCGGGGTTGCGCAGCGTCTCGCCGCCGGGTACCACCACCACGGGTGTTTCCGCGGTGGTCACACCGAACTGGCGCAGCAGGTCCTCGGCCTGGCCGTCGGAGTCCGTGTCGACCAGCCGGTGCGGAATCCGGTTGCGTGCGGCGAACTCCAGCAGCCGCTTGGTGTCGGGGGAGAAGCACGACCCGACGATCTGCAGCCCGTTGCCGCGGCCGATGAGCACCGCGCGCCGCATCAGGTACGCACGCAGGATCACGTCTCCCAGCACGGGATCGTCCTGCACCACCGCGCGCAGCTGGTCCGCCGTCAGCCCGACCACTTCGCCGGGCTCGGCGACCACGGCCGTGGCGAACGACGGCTGGTGTTGCAGCAGACCGAGTTCACCGAGGAACCGGCCAGGCCCGTGCACCCGCACAACCTGACCGTTCTCCAGCACGTGCACGACGCCGCTGACGATCACGAAGAAGTCGTGGCCGCGGTCGCCCTCGGCGTACAGCACTTCCCCTTCTCGCACCGGGCGACGAGTTCCGTACCGCGCGAGCTGGTCGATCTGCTCGGAGTCGAGGCGGGGGAACGCCCCGTGCTCGTCCGGTGTCTCCAGCAGCTCAGACGTAAGTTTCGTGGACATAGCACCACCGCCAGTTCTCGCCGGGCTCGAAGGAGCGCACGATCGGATGGCCACCCGCGAACGCGTGGCGGCGTGCGTGCTTCATCGGCGACGAGTCGCAGCACCCGACGTGGCCGCACGTCAGGCACAGTCGCAAGTGGACCCACGGGGTCCGGGCGATGAGGCATTCCCGGCAACCCTGCGGTGTCTGCGGTACGACCTCGCGCACGAGGGCGAGGTGTTCGTCCACTACGGCGGTCATCGGTCCTCCCTGGTCGCGTCGTCGAGCACCAGCGACAGGCCGATGCCCAGCAGCCACACGTCCTTCGCGAGTGAGATGCCTTCCTCCGTCGGGCGCAGGCTCCCTCGCTTGCGCATGCCCGGTGTCCTCAGATAGAGCCCGAGCAACCCGGCGGCGAACCCGGTGAGCGCCGCGCCGGCGACCACCGCCGGTACCAGCGGCACCAGCAGCAGAACGCCGGTCGTGATCTCCCCGGCCGCCAGCAGCCGCGCGAACTGCTGGGGATCGAGCTTGCCCAGCACCGGATAGGTGCTCGCGGCCCAGCCCTGCATCGACTCCGCGGCCTGTTGGTCGGCGTGCAGCTTGCCCACGCCCGAGTTGAGCACGTACGCGCCGGTGGTGACCCGCGCGGGCAGCTGCCTCAGCAGAATGCGGTTGATCATGTCTTCACCTCCGGGGTGAGCGCCTGGTCCAGCCAGGCGCGCAGCTGGGGTGCGGGCAGCGCACCGGGTTGCCGGGCGATCACCTCGCCACCGCGCAGGATCATCAGCGTGGGCACCGCGCGCACGTCGAACCGTTGCGAGAGCTGGGGCGCGCGGTCCACGTCGACCCGCACGAGCTTGATCTCGCCCGCGCGTTCGCGGGCGAGCTGGTCCAGCACCGGACTCACCATCCGGCACGGTCCGCACCAGGTCGCCCACAGGTCGACCAGCACGGGGACGTCCGCCTGCTCGGCCACCTCGGCGAAGTCGTCGTCGAGCGCGTCGGTGATCCACGGGAGTGGCTGCCCGCAGTTGCCGCACTTGGGTTTGCCTTGTGCGGCAGCGGGAACGCGGTTGGTCTTACCGCAGTTCGGGCACTTGATGGTCATGCGGCTGCCCTGCTCTGGCTGGTCGTGGTGATGGACAGCTCGCCGTCCACCGCGTCCACCCGGATCGTCGCGTCCTCCAGCACCTCGCCGGAGATCAGCGCCCGCGCGACACGGGTCTCGACCTCGTGCGCGATGTAGCGGCGCAACGGCCGGGCACCGTAGATCGGGTCGAACCCGCGCCGTGCGATGAGCTCACGGCCCGCCGGCGTGAGCTCGACGTCGATCCGGCGCTCGGCGAGACGGGCGCGCATTTCGGCGAACTGCAGGTCGACGATGCGTTCGAGCTGCTCCAGCTGCAGCGGCGTGAACAGCACGACGTCGTCGACGCGGTTGAGGAACTCGGGGCGGAAGTGCTCCCGCAGCGACGCCATCACCGCACCGCGCGCGTCCGGTTTGATCTCGCCGTCCGACGTCACGCCGTCCAGCAGGTACTCCGAGCCGATGTTGGACGTCATGATGATCACCGTGTTGCGGCAGTCGACCGTGCGGCCCTGCGAGTCGGTGATCCGGCCGTCGTCGAGCACCTGCAGGAACGTGTTGAACACCTCCGGGTGCGCCTTCTCGATCTCGTCCAGCAGGACGACCGAGTAGGGCTTGCGCCGCACGGCTTCCGTCAGCTGGCCGCCCTCGTCGTAGCCGACGTAACCGGGCGGAGCGCCGACGAGCCGCGACACCGTGTGCCTCTCCTGGTACTCGCTCATGTCCAGGCGCACCATGTTGTCCTCGCTGTCGAACAACGCGGCCGCCAGCGTCTTCGCCAGCTCGGTCTTCCCGACACCGGTGGGGCCCAGGAAGATGAAGGAACCGATCGGCTTGCGCGGGTCCTTCACCCCGGCCCGGGCGCGGATGATCGCGTCGGCGACCAGCCGCACCGCCTCGTCCTGGCCGATCAGCCGCTCGTGCAGGATCTCGTCCAGCTTCAGCAGCTTCTCGCGCTCGCTCTCCTTGAGCCGCGACACCGGGATGCCGGTCCACGCCGCGACGATCTCGGCGATCTCGTCCTCGGTCACGACCTCGCGCAGCAGCCGTCGCTCACCCTGTTTGGCCGCAAGCCTTTCCTCCTCGGTCGCGAGCTGACGCTGCAGCTCGGCGAGCCGGCCGTACCGCAGTTCCGCGGCCCGGTTGAGGTCGTAGGTCCGTTCCGCCTCCTCGGCCTCGCGGCGCACGCGTTCGAGGTCACCGCGCAGTTCCTGCACGCGCCGGATGGCTTGGCGCTCCGCCTCCCACTGCGCCGTCATCGCGTCGAGCTCGGCGCGGAGGTCGGCGAGTTCCTTGCGCAGCGCGTCGAGCCGCTGCCTGCTCGCCTGGTCGGTCTCCTTGGCCAGCGCGGCTTCCTCGATCTCCAGGCGGGTCACCCGGCGGGAGATCTCGTCCAGTTCCGCGGGCATCGAGTCGATCTCGGTGCGCAGCCGCGCGCACGCCTCGTCCACCAGGTCGATCGCCTTGTCCGGCAGGAACCGGTCGGTGATGTAGCGGCGGGACAGCACGACGGCGGAGACCATCGCGGCGTCCTGGATCTTGACGCCGTGGTAGACCTCCAGTCGTTCGCGCAACCCGCGCAGGATCGAGATCGCGTCCTCCGGCGTCGGTTCCTCCACCAGCACGGTCTGGAACCGGCGTTCCAGCGCGGCGTCCTTCTCGATGTGCTTGCGGTACTCGTCGAGCGTGGTCGCGCCGATCATGTGCAGCTCACCGCGCGCCAGCATGGGCTTGAGCATGTTGCCCGCGTCCATCGATCCCTCGGCGGCGCCCGCGCCCACGACGGTGTGCAGCTCGTCGACGAACAGCAGGATCCGTCCCTCGGCGGCCTTGACCTCGGCGAGCACCGCCTTGAGGCGTTCCTCGAACTCGCCGCGGTACTTCGCGCCCGCCACCAGCGATCCCATGTCGAGTGCGAAGACCGTCTTGTCCCGCAACCCTTCCGGCACGTCACCGCGCACGATCCGCTGCGCCAGCCCCTCGACGATCGCGGTCTTGCCGACGCCGGGCTCACCGATCAGGACGGGGTTGTTCTTCGTCTTGCGGGACAGGATCTGGATCACCCGCCGGATCTCGGCGTCCCGCCCGATCACCGGGTCGAGGTCGCCGGTCCGCGCGTCGTCCACGAGATCGCGGCCGTACTTCTCCAACGCCTCGTAGGTGCCTTCTGGCGTGGCGCTCTGCACGCGCTGATTGCCGCGGATCTTCGTGAGCGACTCCAGGAACCTGTCTCGCGTGATGCCGTGCCTGGCCAGGATCTGGCCCGCCTTGGTGCGGCTGCCCTCCTCGGCCAGCGCCAGCAGCAGGTGCTCGACGCTGACGTAGGAGTCCTTGAGCCGCTTGGCTTCTCGCTCGGCGGCGTCCAGCACGGCCAGCAGCCGGCGGGTGACGTTGATCTGTCCGGGCTGGACACCCGGCCCGGTCACCTTGGGACGCCTGCCCAGGTCGGCGTTCACCTCGTCGCGGAGGGCCGGCACGTTCACGCCCACGTGGGCGAGCAGGCGCGGTACGAGACCGTCCGGTTGGTCGACCAGCGCGAGCAGGAGGTGTTCGCCGTCGGTCTCGGTGTGGCCGAGCCGCTGGGCGACGTCCTGGGCGGACTGCAGGGCTTCCTGCGACTTCTGGGTCAACCTGTTCATGTCCACGGTCGTTCACTCCCGCGTAGTTGTGCTTCCAGGACACGGATCCGGTCGAGCAGGTCCAGCACGAGCCCGACCGCGGTGTAGTTGAGCGAGAGCCCGCCGCGCAGTCGCTGGATCCGGGCGAGGCGGACCACCGTCTCCGGCGGGAACCACAGCTGTCCGGTCTCGTCCGCCGCGCACTCGACCAGTCCCAGCGCGGCGAACCGGCGGATCAGCTCCGGATGCAGTCCGGTGTGGACGGACACCCGGCTCAGGCTCAGCCGGACCGGTCTGGTCAGCGGATACATCACGCACCCCTCGGGTTGAAGTCGGAAACGGCGGCCAGTTCCTCGAAGAGCTCGCGTTCCCGCTTGCCGAGTCGCTTCGGCACCATGATCTTCACGACCGCGTACAGGTCACCCGGTGTGCCGCGCGGGTTCGGCATGCCCTCGCCGCGCAGTCGCAACCGCCGTCCGCTCGACGACGCCGGCACCACGCGGACCTTGACCTCCCCGCCGGGCGTCATGATCGGCACGGTGGCGCCGAGAGCCGCCTCCCACGGTGTGACGGGCAGGTCCACCACGATGTCGCGGCCCTCCAGGCGGTACCGCGGGTCCGGAGCGATCCGCACCACCAGGAACAGATCACCCGCGGTGCCACCGCCGGAACCGCGACCGCCCTCGCCGGACAGCCGGATCCGCTGGCCGTCGACCACACCGGCCGGGATGGTCACGTCCAGCTCGCGGTCGCCGATGGTCAGCCTGCGCCGGCCACCCCGGTAGGCCTCCTCCACCGAGAGCGTCAGCACGGCCTCCTGGTCGGCACCGGGAATCGGCCCGCCCCGGCCACCGCGGCGGAAGAAGCCACCGAGCAGGTCCTCGACGTCGAAGTCCTCGAAACTGCCGTAGCCGGGCCCGCTGGTGTACACCGTGCGGCCACCGCGACCCGCGCCGGCAGCGGCTCGTTCCTCGTAACCTTCCGGGATCCGGCGGAAGTCGGCGCCGAACCGGTCGTAGCGGCTGCGCTGCTCCGGATCCGACAGGACCTCGTACGCCTCGCTGACCTCCTTGAACCGGTCCTCGGCGCCGGGGTCGTGGTTGACGTCCGGGTGGTAGCGGCGCGCGAGCTTGCGGTACGCCCGCTGGATCTCCTCGCCGCTCGCCCCGCGTGGCACGCCGAGTGCCTCGTAGAAGTCCGTGGCCACGGCAGCTCACCCCTGGGCGGTGCGAGACACGGCGACCGATGCCGGGCGGAGGTCGCCGTATCCCGGCCGCAGCACGCGCACGACCGTGTTAGGAGGTGTGTCCGGATCGTCCAGCACCGTCACGACCTCGTGCCGGCGCGGGTCGAACGGCACACCGGTCGCGTCCTGGCGCGGGTAGCCGAGCCGGGCGAGCACCTCGACCGCCTGGTCGCGGATCGCCCGGACGCCTTCGGTGAACGCGCCGCCGCCCGCGTGGCCGAGTGCGAGCTCCAGGTTGTCCAGCACGGGCAACCACGCCGACGCCACCCGTGCGCGTTCGGCCGTCCGTTCCCGATCCAGCTCGCGGCCGTAGCGCTTGCGCACGTTGTCCAGCTCGGCCACGGCGCGCAGCCACCGGTCCTCCAGCTCGGCGAGCTCCGGGACCGGCGCCGGAGAGGAAGTGGCGCCGGTCCCGGCCTCGGCCGCGGAATCCGCCACAGGGTCCACGCCGGCCTCCGGCGTGGAGTCCGTTGCGGAGTTCGCGGCTTTCCCCTGTGTGGTCATGGGTCACACCCGATCGAAGTCGGCGTCGACGACGTCGTCGTCCGAGGACGAACCCTGGTCCGCGGCGGGCGGGGGAGCCGACGTCCGCGCCACCTGCAGGCCCTGCAGGACCTGGGTCAGCTCTCCGGTCAGTTCCCGCACGCGCTCGACGGGTGCGTCCGACTCCAGCGCCTCGCGCGCGTCGGAGATCAGCATCTCGGCCCGCGCACGCTCGTGCGACGGGGCGGCGTCGCCGAGATCGGACAGCGTCTTCTCGACCTGGTAGGCGATCGAGTCGAGCGTGTTGCGCGCGTCCACGGCCTCCCGCAGCCGCTGGTCCTCCGCCCGGTTCGCCTCGGCCTCGGACACCATCCGCTCGACGTCGGACGCGTCCAGGTTCGAGCTCTCACTGATGGTGATGCCCTGTTCGGCGTTGGTGTCCTTGTCCCGGGCGGTGACGTTCAGGATCCCGTTCGCGTCCACGTCGAAGGTGACCTCGACCTGCGGCTCGCCGCGCGGTGCCGGCCTGATCCCGGTCAGCTGGAACCGGCCCAGCACCCGGTTGTCGGCCGCGCGTTCGCGTTCGCCCTGCAGGACCACCACGTCCACGGCGGGCTGGTTGTCCTCGGCGGTCGAGAACACCTCGGAGCGGCGGGCCGGGATCGTCGTGTTCCGCTCGATGATCCTGGTCATCACCCCGCCGCGGGTCTCCACGCCCAGCGACAGCGGGGTCACGTCGAGCAGCAGCACGTCCTTGACCTCGCCCTTGAGCACACCGGCCTGCACCGCGGCACCGAGCGCCACGACCTCGTCCGGGTTCACGCTCATGTTGGGGTCCTTGCCGCCGGTGAGGCGGCGGACGAGCTTCTGCACGGCCGGAATCCGGGTCGAGCCGCCGACCAGGATGACCTCGTCGATGTCGTTCTCGGACACCTTGCCGTCGGCCATCGCCTGCTTGACCGGTTCGAGGCAGCGTTCCACGAGGTCGGCGGTGATCTGCTCGAACGTCGACCGCGTGACGGTCTCCGTCAGGTGTTTGGGACCGTCCTTGTCCGCGGTGATGAACGGCAGGCTCACCTGGGTCTGGGTGACCGCGCTCAGTTCGACCTTGGCCTTCTCCGCGGCCTCGTAGAGCCGTTGCAGGGCCTGCGGGTCGGTGCGGAGGTCGATGCCGGTGTCGTTCTTGAACTTGCCGGCCAGGTGATCCACCAGCCTGCGGTCGAAGTCGTCGCCGCCGAGGTGGGTGTCGCCGGAGGTGGAGCGGACCTCGACCACACCGTCGCCGACGTCGAGCAGGGACACGTCGAACGTGCCGCCGCCGAGGTCGAACACGAGGACCGTCTCGTGCTCCTTCTTGTCCAGCCCGTAGGCCAGTGCGGCCGCCGTCGGCTCGTTGATGATCCGCAGGACGTCCAGGCCGGCGATCTTGCCCGCGTCCTTGGTGGCCTGGCGCTGCGAGTCGTTGAAGTACGCGGGCACCGTGATCACGGCTTCCCGGACCTTCTCGCCGAGGTAGTTCGACGCGTCGTCCACCAGCTTGCGCAGCACCTGTGCGCTGATCTCCTCCGGCGCGTACAGCTTGTCGCGCACCTTGAAGGCGGCCGATCCGTTCGGGGCCTCGACGACGTCGAACGTGACCGTCTCCGCCTCCTCGGTGACCTCCTGGAAGCGACGGCCGATGAACCGCTTGGCCGAGTAGATCGTGCCCTTGGGGTTCAGGATCGCCTGGCGCTTCGCCAGCTGGCCGACCAGCCGCTCGCCGCTCTCGGTGAACGCGACCACGGACGGGGTGGTCCGGGCGCCCTCCGCGTTCGAGATGATCGTGGGCTGGCCGCCCTCCATCACCGCGATCGCGGAGTTCGTCGTGCCGAGGTCGATTCCCACTGCCTTGGCCATCAGGAACCACTCCTCGTGCCGAGCTCGGCCAGCAGTCGCTGCGCCTCGTCCGCGACCTCCTCGTCCACGACGAGGTCGTACCGGCTCGGCACCATCGCGGTGACGGAGCTGAAGTCGCGCCGGCCGCGTTGCAACCCGTAGAAGATCGCGCCCATGATCGCGCCGATCACGGCGCCGAACACCAGGCCGTACAGGGCCAGCGTCAGCGCGGCGACGAGCGGGTTGACGAGGTTGAACAGGCCGAAGATCCAGCCGAACAGCAGTCCGGGAACGGCACCGGACGCGGCGCCGTTCAGCAGCGCGCGGCCCCAGTCGAGCCGGCCGACGACCTGCTCGACCATGCGGACGTCGTTGCCGATGATCGCGGTGCGGTCGACCGGGAACTTGTGGTCCGAGAGGTGATCCACGGCCCGTTCGGCATCGCGGTAGTTGGTGAACGACGCGATCGTCCGCCGTTGGCCGGCAGCGGTCGTCATACGCGCGTGCGCACCTGGGTGCTGGGTGGTCATCACGGCCTCCTCAGGAGATCTCGATCTGGCGAGGTTTGCTGGACTCGGCGACCGGGATGGTCAGCACGAGCACGCCGCGGTCGAAGCTGGCGGACAGGTTGGCGGCGTCGAGCATGTCGCCGAGGAAGAACTGGCGGCTGAACTCGCCGTGCGGCCGTTCGTCGATCAGCACCTCGTCGTCCTCCTGCCACAGCGGGCGCCGCGAGGCCTTGACCGTGACCACGTTGCGTTCCACGGTCACGTCGACGTCCTCGCTGCCGACGCCAGGAAGGTCGAGCGCGACGACGCACTCCTCGCCGCGGCGGAACGCCTCCATCGGCAGCGCTCGTGGTGTGCGGACCGTGTGCTCGGAAAGCCGGTCGAGTTCGCGGAACGGGTCGAAGCGCATCAGTGTCATGACCTCCACCGTGGCGAAGGCACTGCCCGCGGCGCGTCCGCCTGCGAGGACGAAATCAGCCCGCTGCGCTGGACCCGGCAGCACAGTGACGGCGGAGATAGGCTCCTTGACAAAACGCAACCACGGCTTGGGGGAGGGCATGGTCGGCGACGCCGGAGGCTTGGACAGTTGGGCACGCGCGCAGTTGTCCAATCTCTACGGCCTGTTCGTGCTGTCGATGATGATGTTCGACAGCCGGGACTCGGCGAAGATCCTTGCCCTGGCGGCGACTTCGGTTTCCTCACTCGGTCCGTGCGCGTCCGACATGACCTATCTGATGGTCGACGGCGAACTGGTGCGCACGCCCTCCGATCAGCCCGCCGGCCCCGAGCTCGACCGGATCGTGTCCGAACTGGACGATCACGACTCCGCCGTGACGCTTGCCGACGGGAAGTGGCGGTGGGCGTTCCTGTTGCGGGGCCTGAGCGGCGTCACCGGATGCCTGATCGTGGTCGCGCTGCAGGAGCCGACGGTCGACGAGTTCTTCCTGCTCAAGACGCTCTGCCAGCAGACGAGCGCGGCGCTGGCGAACGCGGCCCTGCACCGCAGGGAGTACGAGCAGCGGGTCGAGCTGCGCCGGTCCAACGACGAACGCGCGACGGTGAACGCCCAGCTGACCAAGACGGTGTCCCGGCTGCGGCAACAGCAACAGGTGCACGACGTGCTGACTCAGGTGACCGCTCTCGGCGCCGGTGAACCAGGACTCGCGCACGCGTTGTGCGATCTGACGGGGTTGCCCGTCGCCATCGAGGACCGGTTCGGAAACCTGCGCGCCTGGGCGGGAGCGGGCCGCCCGGATCCGTACCCGAAGATGTCCGCGCGGCGGCAGGAGGACCTGCTGCGCCGGGCCGCCCGCCTGACGCGCCCGCTGCGGGAGCGCGATCGGCTGATCTCACTGGTCAAGCCGCACCACGAGGTGCTGGGCGTGGTCGCCCTGATCGATCCGGACAAGACCGCGCGGGACCACGAGATCTTCACCCTGGAGTACGGCACGACGGTCCTCGCGCTGGAGCTGGCCCACCAGCGCAACCTCGCCGAGGTCGAGCTGAGGCTGCACCGCGACCTGGTGGACGACCTGGTGCTCGGCACGGACAACGAGAGCGCGTACGCGCGCGCCGACGCGCTGGGCCACGACCTGCGCGCCCCTCACCACGTCGTGGTCGTGCAGTGGCACGGCGTCCAGGCCGATCAGGCCGTGTCCGACCTGACCGCTCGCGCGATGGCCGAACTGGAGTGGAAAGCGTTGTGCTCACGGCGCTCCGGTGTGGTCGTGATGCTCGTGCAGGGCGAGCCGGACGGTGCGGCGCTGTTCGACGTGATGGCGCGGGAACTCGGGGCCGACACCGGTGTGATCGCGATCGGCGGGCGCAGTGTCACGCCGGACGAGCTGCCGCGCTCGTTCACCGAGGCGATGCGCACGCTGCGCATCCGGCAGACGTCACACGCACCGAACGGAGTCGCGTCGTTCGACCAGCTGGGTCTCTACCGGATTCTCGGCACGGGCAACAGCCGCGCCGATGTCGAGGCGTTCGTGCGGGAGTGGCTGGGCGGCCTGATCGACTACGACGACAGCAGGGCCGCGGACATGGTCCACACGCTTTCCCAGTTCCTGGAGTGCGGCGGCAACTACGACCGCACGGCGACCGCGCTGTTCATCCACCGCAGTACGTTGCGCTACCGGCTCGGCAGGATCAGGAAGATCACCGGTTTCGATCTGGGTGATGTGGAAACCCGTCTCAATGTCCATGTGGCGACCCGTGCCTGGCAGGTGCTGCAAGGGCAGCCCTGGGAGGAACGGCGATGATCGCGACGTTCGACGGTGTGAGCCTCGATGTCCACGCACATCTCTGCGTCTTCCACCACGGTCATGCCGAACGGGACTCGCTGCTGGTTCCCTTCCTGCGTGACGGATTGCGCCGCGGTGAGGCGTGCCGGTACTTCGCCCCCGAGGGGGAGCTGGACGACGCCCTGAGCAGCCTGGACGGTCCGGACCCGCTGCTCGTGGTGCACGAGCCGAAGGGCGGTCACCTGCGCGGTGACACGCTCGACAGCGACGCGATGCTGGCCGACCTCGACGACTGGGCGGCGCGTACCGGGACGATCTGCCGGGTGGCGGGCGACATGGGGTGGGTGGAGGGGTTTCTGCAACCCGGGGGAAAGATGGACGCCCTGTTCCAGCACGAGCTGAACGCCGAGATGTGGGCGCGCACGCGACCGGTGTACGTGCTCTGCTTCTACGACCTCGGGGTGTTCGGCGGTGACGTGGTCGTAGCGATGGTGAAGGCGCATTCGCAGATCTGGATGGGCGGCGTGCTGATCCAGAACCCGTACCACCAGCGAACATCGGTCTGAAGGTGTATCCGTCGCGGTGCTGAGGTACCCGACGACGCATGCAGAGGACCGTGGTGCTCGGCCTGCTCGCCGATCCCGGACTGGCCACCGACATCGTGCAGGACGTCGCAGGGGATCTGCCGCGCCGGTTGTCCCGTGACGTGGACGGTGACGTCGAGTGGCGGGTTGTGCCCGTGTGCGACCAGTTCGCGGCCGATGAGCACGGCACGGTCCGGCACGTGGTGCAGGCGGTGCGGGACCAGGTCGTCGAGGAGCGCTGCGATCTGTGGGTGTGCCTGACAGATCTGCCGCGCCGCGCGGGCACCGACCCGGTGGTGGCCGACGCGAGTGCTGACGACGGCCTGGCCGTGGCGTCCCTTCCCGCACTCGGCGGCTGGGGTCTGCGCAGGAAGACCGTGGACGTGGTCAGCGCGGTGGTGGGTGAGCTGACCGACCACGAGGTCCCGGTACCGCGGCTCGCCCGGCGGATCGACTCGCCCACCGACGACATCGGCGTGCGGTTCGTGGCCTCCCGTCCGGGTGGGAAGCTGCGCCTGATCGCGGGCATGATCAAGGCGAACCGCCCGTGGCGGCTCGCGATGGGCATGTCCAGCGTGCTCGTCGCCGCGTTCGGCACCGGCGCGTACGCGTTGATCAGCTCGACCATCTGGCAGCTCGGCGCGTCCGCGTCACCCGCCAGGCTGGTGGCGGCGATGCTGGTGTCCATCACCGCGATGGTGATCTGGCTGATCGCCAGCCACGAACTGTGGGAACAGCCGTCCGGCGAGGTCGAACGGGAACGGGCGCGGTTGTACAACCTGACCACGGTGATCACGATCGGCCTGGGGATCTTGACCCTCTACCTGGCCCTGTTCGTCCTCGTGCTCGCGGCGGGATGGCTCGTGCTCGACCCCGGCGTGCTGGCACGGCAGATCGAGCATCCTCCCGCCCTGCCGGACTATCTCGGGATCGCGTGGCTCGCGGCGTCGATCGGGACCGTGGCCGGTGCGCTGGGGTCGCGGCTCGAGAGCGACGAGGCAGTGCGCCGGGCCGCCTATGGTTACCGCCAGCAGCAGAGGCGCAAGAAACTCAAGGCGTGACACAGCAGGCCCATGGCGTACCGGGATTTGCGCCCGGCGGAACGAAGCGTCGCACCCGCGCGGTACGCGATCGTCCACGCACGGCAAAATGTGCTGGAGGTGAGCGTGGTGGTTCCCGTCGCCGCTGCGAAGGTGATCAGGGTCCACGTGCGCCGGGTGGGATCGAGGCTGTGCCTGATCTCCGCGACCACGGCGGTGCGGCGGTCGCTCGCGTTGCTGGACGTGATGCGCGTGTGACTCAGGGACGCCAGTTCGCTGTTGGCACATCCAACGTGTAGCCGTTTCCGTTGGTGGTGGGGACAGTCCGTTTGGACAGTTGCCGCACGCCCTCGCCGGCACGTCCGGCGACCGAGCGGTACAGCGACTCGTAGCGCGACGCCATCAGGTCCACGTCGAACCGGTTCCGCGCGTCCGAACGGCAGCGCAGCGGGCTCAGCGAGTCCACCCGGAGCAGGCCCGAGATCAGCTCCGCGGGGGTGTCGCACACGAACCCGGTCTCTCCGTGCACTATCACCTCCGGTACGGAACCCCGGCGCAACGCCACGACCGGTGTGCCGCAGGCCAGCGCCTCCGCCATCACGATGCCGAACGGCTCCGCCCACCGGATCGGGAAGAGCAGGCATCGCGCGGCCGCGAGCAGGGAGAGCTTGCGCGCCCGGTCCACCTCGCCGAGCCACTCGACTCCGTTGCCCAGCATGGGTTCCACCGCTTCCCGGAAGTACGCCAGCTCGGCGGGTTCCCGGCACTTCGCCGCGATCAGCAGTCGCAGACCGGCCGCTCGTGCGGCCATGATCGCGGCCGGGATGCCCTTTTCGGGGGTCGCGCGGCCGAGGAACAGCACGAAGTCCTCTTTCCGCGAGCAGTACGGGAAGTCCGCGACCCGCACGGCGTTGTGGACCGTGCCGGCCCAGTGCAACGACGGTGCGGCGACGCGCTGCGCGTCCGACAGCGCCACGAGGTGCACGCTGTCGCCCAGGTCCCGGTAGTAGCGCCCCATCTCGCCGGTCACCGGTCCGTGCGCGGTGACCACGGTCGGCACTTCGCGGCCGCGAGCCAGCAGAGGGCCTGCCAGCGAGTGGTCGTGCACAACGTCGACGTCGAGGCGGTCGAGCACGTCCGGCAGCGCGGCGGCGTGCACCACCTCGGGCAGGGCCTGCCCCATGCGTTCCGGTTGCGCCGCAGGGGAAACGGCGACGAACTGGGCGCGCGTCCTGCTGTGGCCGACGCCGATCAGGGTGACCCGCACGCCACGTCTTGTCAGCTGGTCGGTCAGATCGGCGCACATGGACTCGATGCCGCCGTACGCGGTGGGCGGAAGCTCGAACCACGGGGGCGCCACCATCGCGACTTTCAGTTGCTCCATTCCGGACGGATCCCCGCCGCACGCTCAGTTCAATCCGATGAGACGTCGTGGACGACCGAAATTCCTTCAGGCAGCCCGGAAACCCTGACTTCCGGGTCGACCTCCACAGTGACCCGGGCACCCGCGAGCGGCACGTTGTCGATCGCGAGTGGCAGGAACTCCTCGGGCAACGCGGGTGCGAGCCGGATCTCGCCCTCCGGCACGCACGGCTCGAGCCGCAGCAACACGCGGAGCAGGTGCACCGGCGAGGCGGAGGCCCACGCCTGCGGAGAGCACGACGTCGGGTACGGCACCGGGCGGGCGTAGGAGGCGCGGTCGAACCCGCACAGCAGCTCGGGCAACCGGCCGCCGAACGCGTCCGCCGCGTCGAACACCGCTCTGGCGACGCGTTGTGCGTGCTCGATGAACCCGTAGCGCATCAGACCGGCCGCGACGATGGTCGAGTCGTGCGGCCAGACGGATCCGTTGTGGTAGCTCATGGGGTTGTAGGCGCCCATGTCGGAGGCGAGCGTGCGCACACCCCAGCCGGTGAACATCTGGGGCGACAGCAGCGATTCCGCGACGTGCGGCGCCTTGTCGTCGTCGACGATGCCGGTCCACAGGCAGTGCCCGGCGTTGGACGTCACCGCGTCGACCGGCCGCTTCTCGTGGTCCAGCGCCAAGGCGTAGCGGTTCAGCGACGGCATCCAGAAGGCGTCGTTGAACCGCTTCTTCAACTCCGCCGCCCGCTCCAGCCAGTACCGGGGATCCGCGCCGGTCGCCCGCGCCAGACCGGCCCGTGCGCGGAACGCCGCGTAGACGTAACCCTGCACCTCGCACAGTGCGATCGGGCTCCGGGCGATCGTGCCGTCCGCGAAGTTGACTCCGTCCCAGGAGTCCTTCCAGCCCTGGTTCACCAGCCCGCGCTCGGTGGCCCGGTGGTACTCGACGAACCCGTCGCCGTCGCGGTCGCCGTAGCGATCGACCCACTCGAGCGCGCGGTCGGCGTGGGGCAGCAGCGCCTCGACCTGCTCGCGCCCGATGCCCCACCGGCTGAGCTCTCCGAGCAGCACCACGAACAACGGTGTGGCGTCGGCGGTTCCGTAGTAGATGTTCCGGCCGCCGAGCGCGAGCGACACGTCCGCACCGAACCTCATCTCGTGCGGGATCCGGCCGGGTTCCTCCTCGCTGTTCGGCTCGACCACCCGTCCCTGGTGGCGGGCCAGGGTCTGCACGGTGCCAAGCGCGGGTGACGGATCGATGGCGAGCGCCATGAGCGACGACAGAATCGAGTCACGCCCGAACAACGTCATGAACCACGGCGCTCCCGCCGCGATCACCGCGTCCTCCGGCCGGTCCGGGTCGAAGATCCGCAGCGCGCCCAGGTCCTCGCGGCTCTGCCGCAGCGTGCGCATCAGCGCGGGGTCGCCGAACACCCGCAGCACCGGTCCCAGCTCGTGCCATCGCCGCGCGCGCAGCACCGGCGCCGACTGCTCGACCGGGTGCTCCAGCGGGAACAACGGGGGAGCGGGCTCACCGTCCACCACCGGCCGCGCGACGATGCGGGTCGACCACTCGCCGCGCGCGGGCACGAGCGCGTGGAACGTCAACCGGTCGAGCGCGTACTCGGCGTGCTCACCGCTCACCCACAGGCCACGGCTGCCGCGACTGAGCCACAGCCCATCGCCGCGCACCTCCGCGGCGTGCCGGTCGTCGAGGCGCACGCGGTCCTCCTTGACCTCGAAGAGATCCGCGAAGTCCGCCTGGACGTGCACGGCCAGCGTCACCGGCACGTCGGCCGGGCCGTAGTTGCGCAGGACCACGTCCTCGCGCATGCCCGCGCCGACGTACCGGGTGCGTTCCACCAGCAGCGAGCTCTCGCCGCGCTGCCCGAGATGTGCGCGGCCGAGGAAAGTCGTGCGGAACGGCTCACCGGGCACCACGGTGATCGGCTCGATCGACGCGTCGTTGATCCGCACGCGCCAGCCGGACACGATGCGGGTGTCCATGAAGAAGGTGCCCTGCGGCCCCTCGGCGTGGATGTCACCGTCGTGCCCGCAGACGCAGAACGACGTGCCGTTGACGAGGGTCACCGTCCCGCCGGCGAGTCCCGACGACGTCACCGGCGGCTGTCCTTCGAACGCCCAGCCCTCGGTCATGCCGTCCTGGCGGAGGTGGTCGCGGGCATCTGCCCTCCAGTGTCTGCGTCGGACTCGTTCAGGAACCGGTGTTCTGCGGCTCGATCACGCGCGCCTCCTCGCTGCCGCCCGCGATCTCGACGCGCCGCGGCTTGCTCTCCTCCGACACCGGGATGCGCAGAGTGAGCACGCCCCGGTCGAAGCTCGCGTTGAGCCCGTTCATGTCGAGGTTGTCGCCCAGGAAGAACTGGCGGCTGAACTCGCCCTGCGGCCGTTCGTTGATGATCACCTCGTCGTTCTCGCCGTACAGCGGACGCCGGGTCGCGCGGATGGTGACGACGTTGCGCTCGACGGTCACGTCCGCGGCGCTGGGATCGACACCGGGCAGGTCGACGTGCACGCACACCTCGTCACCCCGGCGGTAGGCCTCGATCGGCATCGTGGAGCGCGTCCGCGTCCCGCCGAACGTCTGGTCGGTGACCCGGTCGAGCTCGCGGAACGGTCGAACCGCATGAGCGTCATTGTCCGTCTCCTCTCGTGGTTGCCTCCACCAGAAGGCTGGCAAACCTGCTCGCGTGCCCGCGTACTCCTGCTGGGTCGAACTTCCCGGCCCGAGTTGGTGCTCGCGAGTCAGGACGCGAGATGGCCCCGCACCGCGATCTGGGCGGTGCGGGGCCATCGGGTTGGAGAAGTCCGGGCGGTTCGCGGATCGCTGCGCCCCTGCGCTCCGGTGGCGTCAGGCGGACTGGCCACCACGGGATCGGTTCGACTGTGCGAACGGTCGACCGGACGTACTCCTCGGGGTCTGTCGCCACGACGGAGGAGAGCGTTGCCGCGCCGGCAGGCTCACCGGGACGCGGTCCTGCCCGTGCGAGCGGAAGGTGTTCAGGTACGGCGTCGACGGAAGCGGCGGGCGTGGCACCGAGGGCAGCGGAGGCTCTCCCCAGTTCGCTTCGATGATCGCGTCGAACTCGGCGCGCGTCAGCTCCTCGTCCTCGCACACCAGCGCGAAGAACTCCTCGTCCAGTGTCTGCGCGACCATGACCACTCCTGGTCAGGCGTTGATCTGCGGCACGTCCTGCCCGGTGATGGCGATCCTGCGCGGCTTGGCCTTCTCCAGCACCGGGATGCGCAGGGTCAGCACACCTGCGTCGTACGCGGCCTGGATGTGTTCGGTGTCGAGGGAGTCGCCGAGGAACAGCTGGCGGGAGAACACGCCCAGCGGTCGCTCCGCGACCTGCATCTCGACGTTGTCGCCGGTCCTGGCCGGGCGCCGCTCCGCCTTCACGGTCAGCACGTTGCGCTCGACGTCCAGCTCGATCGCCTCCGCGGACACACCCGGCAGGTCGAACGCCACGACGAACTCGTCGCCCGCGCGGTAGGCGTCCATCGGCATCGCCGCAGGCCGTGACCACGTGCCCGATCCGTTGAACACCTGCTGTGCCAAGCGGTCCAGCTCCCGGAACGGGTCGGTGCGCATCAACATCGGTACCTCCTCGATGTCTCGACTGCTGTCAACGCGCACCTCCGTTGTAGCATGTCGTCGGAACGATGACAAGTCAGAGTGTCGTCTAAAAGATGACTAACGGCCCATGGTGCTCGCGATCTTCGCGGGCTCGCGGCCGTTGACGGTCCCCGACCTGGGGCACGGTCGTGGTGGGCCGCTGCGATCACGTCCTCGCTGCCCGTCCAGAAATGTCCAGACGTATCCAGGATCGCCGGGCCGGGACCCCGCGAACCGCTCAACTGTGCCCACGGCCGATCAGGGGAAGACATACCGCGTCGGCCTCAGGGCACAAGTGAGAGGGGAAACATGAAGCTCTTCGTAGGGGCGCTGGCCGGGCTGGCGGCGATGGTCTCGCTGACGCCGGTCGCGACGGCGGCGGTCACCAAGCCGGACGCCGTCGCCCAGGAGATGATCAAGGGATCGCCGTCGGACACGCAGTTGCGCAACGCCGACGACGCCAAGCTCGCCGGCCTCGCGGCCCGCTGCGGGAACCTCGACGGCGCGATCTACTGCCTGCACGTCGGCTGGGAGGATGCCCCGCTGTCGAAGGAGGAGCTGGCCGCTCGAGTGCAGAACACCGCTCCCGAGCCCGGTGACGAGCCCGGTGAGGCCCCGTTCGCTACCCAGTTGCGGCAGTGGGCGGCTCAGCCCCAGGAAGACCGGATCTTCGCCGAGCAGGCCGAGATGAAGGAGGCGCTGGCCCAGCTCGGCAAGGTGAAGTACTTCCAGTACACGGCCAACGACGAGCCGTTGCCCGCGGACTTCTTCCAGAAGTACCCCGAGGTCGCGGAGTGGGCGAACACGGACCCGGCCGCAGCCGTCACCCCGACCACCTCGAGCACGATCAGCGCTTCCCGGACGATGAAGCAGCCCAACGGGTACTACTGCGGGCCCACGACCATGGCGATCATGGCGTGGAACGACCCCACCGGCGACAAGGGCCACACGCCGTCGGTGTGGGCGGGCCGGTTGGGCACCACCAGGTCCGGCACCAGCATCGGCGCCATGGTGCGGGTCACCAACTCGTACCTCACCTGGGACAACAGGGTCGGCGCGTACGTGACGCTGGGCATCGCGGGCTACACCACCGCGAAGTTCAGGGCCCTGTTCGTCAAGCACACGGGAGTCAAGAAGGCGCCGATCATCCTGCACCCGCGGTGGACGGCGAACCTCAACCCGTTCGGCCGCACCACCGCCGGCCACTTCGACGTCGGCGCGGGATACGACTTCCGCACGGGCCACGACACGATCCTGATCGCCGAGCCCGCGTGGCCCGGCACGCCGAACATGTTCTCCACCAGCACGGCGAACGTGTTGCAGGCGCAGAAGAACAACAGCAACTTCAAGAACATCGGCGTCTGACCATGCGATCGATCACGACGCTGATCGCGGGTGTCGTGGCGGCCGGCGCACTCGGGCTCTCCGGGTGCGCCGGTCCGGCATCCGCACCACAGCCTCCGCCCGCGACCGCGCAGGCCCACGGCTGGCAGTTCTTCGCCGACGACATCCCCGCGGACCGCCGCGGCACGTTCGAGACCGTCGGCCGCGAGTACGGACTGTCCTCGGACCCGCAGGCGCCCCAGAACGATCCCGACTCCCGGGCGTTGGTCGTGCGGCGCGCCACGGGCCAGGTGGTGGCGCGTTTCCAGCCGGAATCGCCGCAACGGCAGGCATATCGCGCGGTGTTCACGGACCGGTACGCGATGATCCTCGACGGCTCCTACGCCAAGGCGGAGGCTCCCGATCCGGTGAAGGACCAGAGCGTGCTGTGGCGCGTCGGCCTCGCGGACGGTCAGCGGACCCGGTTCCAGCCGGCGACCGTGGCGTCGTTGTCCTTGTCCGAGCAGATGACCGAGCACGTGACCGAGACGGGAACAGCGGTCGTGCTGCCCGCGGTCGGCCACGACAACCGCAGCTGCCTGGTCTCCGTGGACGTGGCCACGTTGCGGGACACGCTCCTGCACTGCGCGCCGGCCGGCGCGACGATCCTGCGCGTCGACAGCGCGGGCGGCGGGCTCTCCTGGTTGCAGGCGAGCGGTTCCGGTTACGCCGACTGCAAGTCGCGGTGGTGGCGCGACCCGTCCGGTGAGGTCACGCAGCTCGCACCCGAGGCCGGGTGCGGGATCTGGGACGGCGTGCGCCTCGGCGGGTGGACGTTCACCGCCGCGCTGGACGCACAGGGCGAGCACGAGTACGACTTCTCCCACGCCATCGCGCGCACCGAATCGTCCACTGTGGACTTCGGGCGGGTGCTCACGAGCACCGTGGTCGCGTGCGGCGACCACGTGTACTGGCTCGCCGCGGACGACCGGACCCAGCAGGAGTGGCAGGAGGTCCGCCGGTGGAAGCCCGGCGACGAACGGTACGAGACGGTGCTGCGCACCGAGGGCGACGCCGGCCGCAGACCTCCGGCGTGCACCCAGGGTGTGCTGACGATCTCCAACACCAGGCAGATCGCCGAGCCCTTCTACGTGCGGACGCGTTTTCTGGACCGCCCTTAGCAGACCTTCAGGTTGGAGGTCTCGTACTTGACGCCCTTCCACTTGATCCACCCGCTGGCGGTGACGCACGTGCCGGTGGGCTGAACGACGGCCACCGGGCCCGCGTAACCGCCGATGGAGTTGTGGTGAGCGGGTCCCTGGGTCTGGCGCCCCGCCCGTCCGGTGATCTCCACGTAGAGCTCCGCAGCGGCGCCCGTCGCCTCGCCGACGCGGTAGAAGCACGCGCTGGCGGTGCGGGCGGTCCTGTTGACGGCGACTACCAGCCGTCCGACGGGTCTGGTCCTGGGCACGCTCTCCTCGGTGAGCGTGCCGACCGAGCACGAACCTGTGACCGCTTGTGCCGCCGGTGTCGTGACCACGGCCGTCGTGATGGTGAGTGCCGCCGACAGCAGGATGGGAAGAACGCGCATGACTGCCCTCTCGTTGTGCTATCCGGGTTGCTGGTCTGGGGCGGGCACGCCGAGCCGGTCGTACATCGCCAGCGCGGCCCGCAGGTGGACACCGGCCTCTGCGGACAGTCCGGCCGCCCGCAGCGCGCGGCTGAGCCCGTGCGACGCCCTGGCCAGCTCCAGCCGGTCGTCGTGCTCCGCGGCGACGGCGAGCGCCGACTCGTGCGCCACGCGCGCGTCGTCGGCGCGCCCGGCGTCCAGCAGTGTCTCGCCGAGGTTGTTGAGCACCTCGGCGCGCAGGCCGGGCAACCCGATCTCGCCGGCGATCACCAGTGCCTGCTCGTGGCGTTGCACGGAGTCGTCGAGGTGACCCAGCCGATGCAGGTCCGCGCCGAGCCCGGCGAGCGCGAACGCCTCACCCTCGCGGCTGCCGAGATCGCGGTAGAGGGCCAGTGCCCGCTCGTGGTGGTCCAGCGCGCCGGCACCCTCGTCCAGCCGCCGCAGCGCGTTGCCGAGGTTGTTCAACGCGTGTGCCTCGCCGAGACGGTCGGCCATCTCGCGGTAGAGCCGCAACGCCTGGCGGTGCTGTTCGGCTGCCAGGTCGTGGTCGCCGCGCGACTCCTGGGCGATGCCGAGGTTGAGCAACGTCGTCGCCTCGCCGTGCCGATCGCCTGCCGTGCGCCGCAGGTCGAGCGCCCGGCGGTGACCGGAGATCGCCTCGTCGAACCGGCCCATCGCCTCGAGCACGACCCCGATCGTCGTCAGGACCGACGCCGTGCCCGCGTCGTCGCCGAGTTCGCCGCGGATCTTCAGCGACCGCTCGAAGTGCTCGATCGCGTCTTCGTACCTGCCCTGGTGTTCGGCCACGATGCCCAAGTGCCGCAACGAGCTCGCTTCGGCGGCCAGATCGTCGGCGGCGCGGGCGGAGGTCAGCGCGCAGGTGTGCACGGCGATCGCCTCCGTCCACCGGGCGGTCGTGTCGAGGTGCCGCCACAGCGTGCCCGCGAGGTCCGCGACGTGCTCGGCGAATCCCTGTGCGGCGGCGAACTCGATCGCGGTGGCCAGGTTGTCGATCTCGATGTCGAGCCAGCCACGGGCGTCCCGCGCACACGTCATGGACGGCAGAGCGGCGGCGGCGACGGGCACGACGGGACGACGGGCACGCTCGGACGGGTACACCTGGTCCATCGCGGCGGCCGCGGCGAAGCGGTAGTAGTCGAGCAGCCCGGTCAGCGCGGTGCGCCGATCGTGCTCCGGTTCGGCCGCGGCGAGTTCGGCGGCGTAGGCGCGCAGCAGGTCGTGCATCCGGTACCGGTCGGCGTCGAACGGCTCCACGAGGTGGGTGCGCACCAGTTCGGCGAGAGATCGACCGGCGCAGGCGAGATCGACGCCCGTGACCGCCGCGGCGGTGTGCAGGTCGAAGTGCCGCCCCGGCTGGCAGCCGAGCAGGCGGAAGAACCGTGCGGCACCCGGCGACAGGTTCCGGTAGGACCACGAGAACACCGCGCGCACCGCGGTCTGGTCGTCGCCGCCCGCGTCGAGCACGTCGAGGCGGCCGAGTTCGTCGGAGAGCTCGTCGACGAGGACCGCCAGCGGCCGGTCCGGCCGGCTGTGTGCCCGATCAGCGGCGATGCGCAACGCGAGCGGCAGGCGGGCGCAGCGTTCGATCAGCGCGTGCGCCGCGGCCGGGTCGTCGTCGACGCGCGCGCCGATCAGGGAGCGCAACAAGGCGAGCGCGTCGGAGGCCGGCAGCAGGCCGAGGTCGATGCGCCGGGCCCCGTCCCTCGCGACCAGCCCGGTCAGCGCGTCCCTGCTGGTGACCACGACGAAACAGCTCGGTGACCCCGGCAGCAGGTCGCGGACCTGCTCAGGGCTGTTCACGTTGTCCAGCACGACGAGCACCCTGCGGTCCGCGAGAAGCGTCCGGTACTGGTTCACCTGTTCGCCGAGCGTCGGCCGGATGTCCGCGCCGGGCACGCCGAGATCCCGCAACGCGATCGCCACGGCGGCGGCCGGCGGTACCGGGGCGGTCGGGTCGTAGCCACGCAGGTTCAGGTAGAGCTGCCCGTCCGGGAACCGGCCGGCCACCCGGTGCGCCCACCGCAACGCGAGCGCGGTCTTGCCGACCCCGGCGGTGCCCGAGATCGCGGCCACGGCCGGCCCCGCCCCGTCCAGCAGCTGGTCCAGCGCGGCGAGCGAGTCCGCGCGCCCGGTGAACCCGGAGACGTCCGGCGGCAGCTGCCGCGGCGCGAGCGGAGGCGGCCGGCCCGCGGGCGTGCGGGGCCGGGCAGCCACCCGATACCAGGCTTCGCTCCACCAGGCCTGCTCGTCGGGGGATGCGTCCAGCGCGATGACGATCCGGTCGAGCACGTCGATGGGCGGCACGGTGACCCCGCTGATGTGGGCGTGCACCGTGGAGCGGGGCATGCCGACCCGCGCCGCCAGCTCGTCGATGCTGACCCGAGCCTTGCGCGACCCCCGCGCCGCCCGCGCCCGCAGCAGGTCCAGCTCGCGCACCAGGTCGGCCAGCGTCTCGACCGAGCCCGGATCCGGTCCGCCCTGCACCGCCCGCACACCAGCCACGTGCTACCCCCGACGCCCCAGCCCCAGCCCCCGGACGTCGCCAGGGTAGCCACGGAGCATCCCGCCGTCCGGCGAATGCCGATTTCCCGGTCCGCACGGCCGCACCCCAACACGGCAGCGGCGCACGCACCCCCGGACACGGTGCACTCGTGTTCAGCGAACGTGTCCGACGCTCGGGCTGACCACTACGTCCACGTGCTCTACCAGCGGTTTTCTGTCAAGGGGAGGTGCTGGACCAGTCGCCCTCGACGGGGACCTTGAAAGCACCACGGCCACCGGCTGACACAATGGACGGATGGCTCTGGGTTACCTCCTCGCTGTGCTGGCGACCCTGGCGTCAGGCAGTGGTTCGATCCTGGAGTCCATAGGTGTCCGGCGTGCGGGCGCGTACGGCGGAAGGTCTCTCGATCTGATCGCTCTCCGGCGTCAGTGGCTGTACTTCCTCGGACTCGGCGTGGATCTGCTGGGATTCGCCTGCGCGGCTGCCGCGTTGCATCGGCTGCCGTTGTTCCTCGTCCAGTCGATGCTGGCGTTCAGCGTCGGCGTGACCGCCACGATCAGCGCCTTCCTGGGCGCCCACCTCCGTGCTTCGGGATGGGCCGCGCTGGGTGTCGGCGCGGCCGGTCTGGTCCTGCTGGGCGTGTCCGCGGAGCCAGGCCCGGCACAGACCCTGCCACCGCAGTGGCGCTGGATCCTCGTGGGTGTCGCGATTCCGGTGGCGGCGATCGCGATCTACGCCAGGCGCCACCACCACGTCTGGGCGACGGTGGCACTGGCGTTCGGCTCCGGTGTCGCCTACAGCGTCGTCGGCATCTCGGCCCGAACACTCGATCTCCCGGACGCCGCCTGGCGACTCGTCCTGGAACCGGCGGCCTGGTCCATCGTCCTCAACGGTGTGATCGCGGCGGCGCTGTTCGCGATGGCGCTGCAGAAGGGCGGTCCGACCGGGGTCACCGCGGTCATGTTCACCACCAACACGGCGCTTTCGTCGTTCGTCGGACTGATCTACCTCGACGACCGCGTCCGCGACGGATACGTGACCGCCGCGACCATCGGGTTCGTCCTGGCGATCGCCGGAGCGATCGCGGTCGCCCACTACGCGGCCGGCACCCGGCAGAAGGAGCCCGCGGCGACGCCGGTCGGCACGCGGGCGTGAGGCGTGTCGGTTCACACTGGTGAACAGGACGCGGAACGGCGGATCGTCAAGTAATCGCAAGGTGGCAGGAATCCCACCAAGCCTCCGTCATCGGGTTGGGTACGTCTTCTCCGCCGCTGCCCAGCGTACGAGCCGGAAGGTATCCAATGATCCACGCGATTGTCGCCGCGGCCATGGCGATGTCCACCGTCGTCCTCCCACAGGCCGACGTCCCGCCGCCCGGCGCGGTCACCGTCGACACGATCAACGGAAGTGGCTGTCCCCGAGGCACGACCTCGGTGTCGGTGTCACCGGACAACTCCGCGTTCCACGTCGTCTTCAGCAGCTATGCCGCCAAGGTCGGCCCCGGTGCGTCACCGACGGACTTCCGGAAGAACTGCCAGCTGAGCATCAGAGTGAACGCGCCGGAGGGCTGGGTCTACGGCATCTCCAAGGTCGACTACGCCGGCTACCTCCACCTCGAACGCGGTGCCACCAGCACCCTGAGGTCCAGCTACTACTTCCAGGGCATGACGGACACGGGTTACCGCAGCCACAACTGGCAGGGCCCGGTGGATGACGAATGGCAGGCCACGGACGTGGGCTCGCCGATCATCTACCCGCCGTGCGGGGTGAACAGGAATCTGAACATCAACACCGAGCTGCGGGTGAACGCGGGCTCGTCGGATCCGAAGAAGACGAGCTTCATGGCGATGGACTCGCTCGACGGCCACGCCAAGACGGACTACCACTTCTCCTGGAAGCGTTGCCCGTAACCGAAAAGCCTGGTCGCAGGCCCGGGACCGTCGTGGCTCCGGGCCTGACGACTGATCGCGACGAGCGAGCCGCCGGCGATGGGCAAGTCTGCCGCCAGTGAT
Organism: Lentzea sp. NPDC006480; assembly: GCF_040611995.1. Lineage (NCBI taxonomy): Bacteria > Bacillati > Actinomycetota > Actinomycetes > Pseudonocardiales > Pseudonocardiaceae > Lentzea > Lentzea sp. NPDC006480. The sequence continues at coordinate 12,258 of NZ_JBEXPJ010000061.1, read as the reverse complement.
CACCACGATCGCGAAAGGCGTCCAGCCGTTGAGCGGTGTCAACTGACCGGCTGAAAGCCTTGCGCAGGAACGGTTCCACGAGAGCTTGCGCCAGGACGTTCTGCTGGGTTCCTACTGCGAACCGGGCCTGGTCCACATCGGTCACGCAGGTACCGGCTTCACTGACAAAGCACTGACCGGCATGCGCCGACGTTTGACCGCGCTACGGCATTCCACCTGCCCGTCCGGCAACACGCCTCGATCCGGCGCTGCTACCCACTGGTGTCGGTGGTCAAACGTGGCACGCGGCACGGTCACAAGATTGCTCGCGGCCCGGACCTGCGGTGATCGTCGGTTATCGTTGCTCGCGTGCCTACTCACACCAATCCGGAGCGTCTGGCGGCGGTCCGTCGCTACCACATTTTGGACGCACCCGCTGACGGTAGTTTCGACAGCGTCGCCCAGGTGGCCGCGCTGGTCTTCGGCACACCGATCGCGACCGTGACGATCGTGGACGTCGACCGCGTGTGGTTCGCGGCCTGCCACGGTCTGTCGGGCGTGACCCAGATCGGCACCGAGCCCGGCCTGTGCGCCTCGGCCGTGTTGCAGGACGAGGCGTACGTGGTGAACGACGGTGCGGTCGACCCCCGCACCCTGGACCACCCGCTGGTGCGCGGCGAGCTGGGCCTGCGCTTCTACGCCGCCGCGCCGATCATCACCGCTGACGGGCACCGGCTGGGCACGGTCAACGTGATCGACCGCGAACCCCGCGAGGTCACCGACGCCCAGGTCGCGACGCTCACCGCGCTTGCCGGGATCGTCGCCGACCAGCTGGAGTTGCGCCTGGCCGCCATCCAGGCGGTGCGTGCCGAACGCGGCCTGGACGAGGCTTCCGGAGCGCACGCCACCGCGTCGGCGAAGCTGGCGGGCCAGCTGCGCCACCTCGCGGCCGACCACCTCGACGGCGAGCACCCCCAGACGTGCCAGCTCGGCCTGTCGAGCCCCTGCGGCAACCCCGTCGAGGTCAAGATCGCCGATCCGTGGGGTGACTCCGCCTGGGCCTGCATCCGGCACGCCGAAGACGTCATCATCAACGAGCGGTCGACGTTCATCGCCGACCAGAAGCTCAACGGACTGGAGCGCTACCTGCGACCCGCGACGCGCCGCACTGCTCAACCGGCGCGCACGCCCTGATGCACTGACCTGTCGCACCAGCAGCCCGTACCTCGTGGCTGTCACGCGGCCTTGGCCGGGTAATGGGTCCAGGCGCGGACGAACGAGCCGATGGCGGCGTTGTGTTCGGCGTCGGACCGGTGGCTGACGGCGATCTCCGCCGACACCTCCCGGCGCACGGCGCGGCAGAAGGTCATCGCCAACCGGCTCGCGGACCTGAGTGACGGTGCTGTCTGTCGGCACGCAACGGATCCAGGAGGAGCTGACCTGTCCGCCCGGCGGCCGGTGCGGCGCGGCCTGCCCGGTGGCCGCCAACCACGCGCTCCACCAGCGGTTCTCGGTGAACCTCGATGCCTGAACAGTGCCGAGGCACGCGCGGCCCCTGACCGGCCGGACGTTTCACCGCCCCGGCCTCGGGTACCGCACCGGTATGGCCATGTCCTCCTCCGCCGGTTCGGCCGAGCACTTCGGGATCGCACTGCACTGCCGCGCCGACGGGATCGAGGTCACCCTGCGCGCCAGGACGATGGTGCTGGACCTGACCGGGGGGTGCCGCCTCGAGCGCGGTCCGAACACGTTGCGGCTGACCGGGTTGAAGCTGGTGGCCGAGTTGCCGGACGCGGGTGGGGAGCAGGACGGCGGCACCGTGGCGCTGGAGCAGGTGAGTGACGTCAACGCACGCCCGCAGGGTGGCGGCCGGTTGGCGTACGACCTGTCGGTGCCGCTGTCGGCGACGGTCACCCAGCCGGACGGCGTGATCCGGTTGCAGGCCAGTGCGCCCGCGCGCTGGCGGGTGACCACCGCGGCGTTCCCGCCTCAGGGGGAGTTCGAGCTGGCGGGCGACACCATTGACTTCGTGCTGCCGGAGAGCCCCGAGTCGGCGACTCTTGTCGTTCGGGGCCTCACCTTGCGCATGTCGGAGGGCTGAGCCGGGTCACCGCACCGGGTGGCGCAGAGGTGCTCCCGCGTCGTGCAGGTGACGCAACACCTGGGCGTAGGAGCGGACCATGGTGGTTTTGCTGTAAGGGATTCCGTGCCGGAGGCAGAAGTCCTCGACGACGGGCTGCGCGCGGCGCAGGTTGGGCCGGGGCATGTGCGGGTAGAGGTGGTGCTCGATCTGGTGGTTCAGGCCGCCGAGCAGGGCGTCGACCCACTGGCCTCCGGTGACGTTGCGCGAGGTCAGCACCTGCTTGTGGAGGTGGTCCAGGCGCCGGCCCTCCGCGATGATCGGCATGCCCTTGTGGTTGGGCGCGAACGAGCATCCGAGGTAGACGCCCATCAGGCCCTGGTGCACGACGATGAACATGACGGCCTTGAGCGGTGAGAGCACGAGGAACGCCGCTGCCAGGTAGGCCGCCAGAGGCACGATCTGGAGCGCGGCTTCCCGCCACGGGTTGCGCAGTTCGTTGCGGCACAACGCGACGAGGCCGGAGATGCGCAGCACGGCCGCCTCCGCGAGCAGCAGCGGGAAGAACAGGAACGCCTGGTGCTTGGTGATCCAGGCGTACAGGCCGTGTTTGCCGGATGCTTGGGCGCGGCTGAACGCGAGGGCGTGGATCTCGATGTCGGGATCGTGGCCCTCGTGGTTGGGGTTGGCGTGGTGGCGGTTGTGCTTGGCCACCCACCACTGGTAGCTGATCCCGGTGAGGCTGCCGTGCAGGTGCCCGACGACGTTGTTGTTGCGGTGGCTGCGGAAGATCTGCCGGTGCCCCGCGTCGTGCCCGATGAACGCCAGCTGCGTCGAGGCGAAGGCCAGGACCACCGCGGTGAGCAGCTGCCACCAGGAGTCGCCCAGCAGTGCGTACGTCACCGCGATGGCGCCGAGCAGCACTCCGTTGATCGTCATTCGCAGCAGGTAGTAGCCGCGGCGGCGGTCCAGCAGGCCGGCGGCCTTGAGCTCCAGCGTCAGCCGGGAGAAGTCACTGCCACGAGGACGGCCGGCCGTCTCCGGCAGCGCGTCGTGCGTTGAGGTCATGGAGCTGCTCCGGGTTTCTGTTGTTCGGCTTCGGTGTCGAGGCCGGGTTCGTCCGGCCCGGACTCCTCCGGCTCACTGGTGTGCACGTCGGCGGGTGCCACGTGTTCGTCCGCCTCGCTGCGCAGGGAACGGATCGCGGAGTTGAGCACTGCCAGCAGTGGTACCGCGAGCAACGCGCCGGCGATGCCCGCGACGAGCAGTCCGGACGCGATGGCCAGCACGACCGCGAGCGGATGCAGCTTCACCGCGCGTCCCAGCAGGAACGGTTGCAGGACATGGCTTTCCAGCTGGTTCACCGCGATGACGATGATCAGGAGGATCGCGGCGGTCACCGGGCCGTTCGCGACGAGCGCGATGAGCACGGCCACACCGCCGGCCACCACGGCACCGAAGATCGGGACGAACGCGCCGATGAACACCAGCGCTGCCAGCGGAACCGCCAGCGGCACGCGCAGGACGGCCAGCCCGATGCCGATGCCGAGCGCGTCCACCACGGCGACCGCTCCGGTCGCGCGGACGTAGGCGACCAGCGCGGCGAGGCTGCGCCTGCCGGCGACGTCGACCCGCCTGCGAGGCCCGTCGGGGACGACGCGGATGAGGAACTGCCAGATGCCCGGCCCGTCGTAGAGGAAGAACGCGAGCGCGAACAGCACCAGCAACATCTCGACCAGGGTCTCGCCGACCGTCGCGGCCGTCGTGATCGCGCCCGACGTGATGCCGGACTGGTTGTCCTGCAAGGTTTTCACGATTCGCGCGGCGAAGTCGCTCAGCTGCGTCTCGCTGAGTTGCAACGGGCCGTGGACGAGCCAGCCGGAGACCGCGTCGATGCTGCGGGCCAGTTGTGCCGCGAGGTCCGGGACGCCGTTGACGAAGGTCATCACGACGAACGTGAGCATCCCGCCCAGCACCACCAGGCCGCCGACGAGCACCACCACGGTGGCGAGACCGCGGGGAAACCGGTGTGCCATCAGGAAACCGACGGCAGGGGCGAGCAAAGCCGCCAGCAGCAACGCGATCGCGAGCGGCACGACGAGCGCCGCCAGCCTGCTGAAGATCACGCCGATCACGTAGAGCGAGGCCACCACGACGAGAAAGCGCCACCCCAGCGCGGCACTCACGCGCAGCACGGAAGGCACTGTGGTCCGCGTGGGCGACGTGTCCCCGCGGTCGGTGGTCACGACGGCTGTACCTCCGGTGTCGGTCTCCGACGCCGGGGTCCGGGGTCATCGGTGAAGAGCGGTGCGTGCCTGCACGCCTCTGCACGGAATTCCCCGCCGTGCAGAACACAAACCCTTCCGTCGTGTGACGAGTTCGAAGGTTGAGGACGGCCTGCGGGGGCATCCGTTGGTGGACGTCACACCTGACATTCGGGTGGAGGGAAGGAACACATGGGCACCGACGACAAGTTCGACGCCAAGGCCGATCAGGTCAAGGGCAAGGTCAAGGAAGGCTTCGGCGACGCCACCGGCGACCGGAGCGTGGAGAACGAGGGCAAGGTGGACCAGGCGAAGGGTCACCTCAAGGAGTCGGTCGAGAAGGTCAAGGACGCCTTCAAGAAGGACTGACTTCTGCTCTCTGCGGGAGCGCGCATCCTCCGGTGCGCGCTCCCGCCGGCGTTCAGCCGGGGCTGGAGGCGAACAGCCCGGCCAGCAGGAGGACCACGCTCACCACGGCGCCGAACAGTTCGACCGGCACGAGCCGTTTCCGCGCCCACCGCGCGAACCCCATGTTCACCACGGCGTGCGACGCCGCGGTCGCCAGCACCCACCACGGTCCCGCGGTCAGCAGTAGGGTCGCGCCGAGGTGGAACGAGATCGACGTGATGCCCCTGACGGCGCGGTGAGCGGGATGAGTGCTGAGGAAACCGCCCTGAGCCTTCAGTTGTTCGGCGGCCTGCCGCCCGATGGGCCAGCCGAACCTCGTGAGGTCGGTGGCCGAGATGAACACGAGCTGCGCCAGCGCCCAGCCGAATCCGGCCCAGAGCGCGGACGGGAAGCCGCTGACGGCGACCACGACCAGCGCGAGCCGGACCACCTCGTCGGTGATTCCCGACGACACCGCGAGAATCGTGTCGCGCCGCCTGGCCGCGTGCAGCCTGCCCGCCGAGCCCAGCACCGGCAGATGCGCCGCGAGTGCGACCAGCCAGCCCAGGACTCCCAGCAGGGCCGTACCCGCCTGGGAGACGCCGAGCAGCACTGCGAACGTCACCCCGAGCAGCACGAGCACGCCCGCCACCGCGATGGCGCCTGCCCAGACTCTCCCCGTGAGCCGAGCCGAGTCCGTGTCTGGCCGTTGGACTTCCGCTGATTCGTCGATGGTTCGACGCTACTCCTCCGCGTGACCGTTCGGGGCCCGCGCGGTGATCGTCCACTGTGGATCGTGAGGCGAGCTGGGCCGACGCAGGGGCGGCAGAGCTTCCGCGTCCGCCTCCGGCGGGTGTAGCGTTACCGGTGAATGCCCTGGACCCAGGCGTGGCGCACTGCCGACGAGGGAAGGTTCCATGGCACTTGTCGATGTCACCACGACCGTCGGCCCCTGGCCCGCTCAACTGAGCCGGTGCGACCTCGAACTTCTGACCGTCACCGCACGGACGACCCGGTCCGGAGCGGTCCTGGTCGCCGTGCGAGGTGACGTGGACATGACCACCTGCGCGTTGCTGCGCGAGCGGCTCGTCGAGCAGCTGCGGTCCACCCATCACCTGGTCGTCGATCTCGGCGAGGTGAAGGTGCTCTGCGCCGCCGGCCTCACCGCACTGGTCGTCGTCAGGGAGATGGCGCTGCTGACGGGCACCGGCCTGTGCGTGGTCGCGAACACCCGCCGGGTGTGCCGACCCCTGATGATCACGGGCCTGGACGACGTCTTCGACCTCCACGCCGACGTCGCCGAAGCGCTGTCGTGCTCGTCCCCACGCCGGTCGCGAGGAATGTCCGGAGCGCCGCGATCTCTCGCAAGGGAGAAGCAGCCGCAGGACCGGGCGATTTCCCCCAGCTTGGCGTTGTAAGGGCCGATATCACACTCTTCGGATCATTTCGTGCCGCCGGCTCGGCGCATCGCGGCAACCGTCGGAAATCCGGCGTCGAGAGTTCTCGACGACCTGACGAAGTCCTGCTAGCAGCGCGGACAGTGGAATCACGGCTCCGGGAAACATCGGGATCCCAATTCGTCCAACGCGCTGAAAAGGGTGTACTGTTAATTCTGTCGAGAACATCTCGTATGTGAGCGTTCAAGCTCGCGTCGTACTCGGCTAAACCTGAACCGGCCTTTTTTCTGGCCGGAGACGGGAGTCCCGGCATGATGTCGGCTCCGCACCAGTCCATCGCCTCACCGGCCGTCACGGCCACCGAGCAGCCTCGGCATCCGCTGCGATTGCGGCTGCGGCCGAAGGCGCTCACCACGGGGTACGTCGACGGTGCCTGGTGGCCGCGTTCCCGGGACCTCGCCGCCGAACTGCCCGCGCTGCTCGCGGTGCTGGCAGTTCGGCTGGGCGTCGTACCGCGGGTGAGCTACAACCTGCAGGAGTGGGACACCGCGCCACGCAAGATCGCGGCTGAGGGCGTCCGCGTCCGGCTCGACGGGTTCTGGTCCAGGCCGGCGCACACGCTGGACGTCATCGCGGGGGACCGGCGCCGCCTCACCCTGCTGCTCGTCCAGCCGGACACCGACCCGTCGGCCGCCCACCGCACGATGATGCGCGCTTCCGAGCGCGACAACACCGACACCGTCGAGGAACTGCTTCGCGCGGATACCCGGGATTCCGCACAATCCACTGTGGACGCGTGGGAGGACGAGGGCGGCCGCATTCCCCGGCAGAAACTGAGAGAAGAAGCCCTATGACCACATCGACCTACACGTCCGCCTACGAGCGCAGGCTCAAGATGGTGGAGGACGTGCTGTCCGGCGGCACGAAGCTCGGCGACAAGGCGGCGAGGGTCCTCGCCGTGCAGGTGTTGCAAGTGCTCGACCACATCCCGGAGCGGGTGCGTTGACCTCGCACCACCACGGCGAGGTACGTCCGGCGCGGAGCACTCGACTGCTTCGCGCCGGTTGTGCGTTCACTTACGTGCGGGTGAGCTCCGAGCATCTTGCCGTCGAACCGAAACCCGGTACGGCACTGCATCGACCTGTACGGCAACGGAGGTGCGCGACAGCGACGAGGACGCACAGGAGCGGTGAGCTTGCGGGCTTCACGACGTGGCGGCCTTCAACGCCGTCATGTCGATCGCGCCGGCGATGACGTCCTCCGCCACGCCGCTCAGATGCAGGTGGTGACTTCTCGAGTACTGCCGCAGGACGTGGAAGGCCTCACTCACGCTGATCCGCAGGCGCTCGGCCAGCACGCCCTTCGCCTGTTCGATGAGCACCCTGCTCTGCAACGCGTTCTGCAACTGCCCGGCGAGCAGCTCCTGGTGGCTGATGAGCTGGGCCTGGAGCAGGCCGATGGTGGCGACGTCCGCCATGGCGCGCGCCACCGTGAGTCGAGTCTCGCTGAGCGCGCTTTCGTTGACGGTGAACAGGTTCAGCGCGCCGACGGTCTGCTCGCGCAGCCGCATCGGGAGGGCGTGCACCGCGCCGAACCCGGCGGTCACCGCCATGGAGGAGAACTCCGGCCATCGTTGCGGCGGCTCGGTGAACCCGGTGACCGTCACCGGCTCGCTGGTGAGGTAGCACTCCATGCAGGGACCCCGCCGGTCCTGGAGCTCGAAGAGCTCGCGCACCCTGGCACGGTCGCTGGAGACCCCGACCACCTGCAGCTCACCGCGGTGGTCCGCCAGCAGGATCCCGGCGGCGTCCACCCCCAGGGTGGTGACGGAGCGGTTGGCCAGGAGATGCATGAAGTCGATCGGGTCGAAGTCGGCGACCAGGGTGTCGGCCAGCTCGACGAACGTCTCCGCCAGGTTCTCCACGGACATGACTGTCACCTCTGTTGTTCGGTCGCCGGACCCAGGCGCAGGCGCCCTGTGACGATGTCGCGCGCGACCTCGACCACCGGCTTGTCGCGGACGAACGCGTGCGCGCGCAGTCGCACCAGTGCTTCGTCCATGCCCACCCCGATCTGGACGGAGGCCATCCCGGTGGCCTGATGCACCTCGGCTCGGCTGAGCGGCATTCCGTCGAGTGCGGGAACCTCGGCGTCGAGATGAACGCGAGTCAGTTCGTCCAGCACCAACGCCATGACGATGTCGGTGACGACATGTCCGTCAGCCACCTGCTCCGGCGTCAACGGCCCAGGACTCGTTCTGTGCAACACGAGCGCTCCCAGCCGGATGGCGCCGCTGCGCAACGGGAACGCGAACATCGCCCGCGCCCCGGTGGCGTCGGCGGACGGTGTGAACAGCGGCCACCGCTGGTTGTTCTCCCAGGAGTCCAGCACACCCGCCAGGACGGGAACGCCGGAGCGCAGGCAGTCCTCGCACGGCCCTTGGCCGAGGGTGAACCGCATGTTCTCGAGGAGGGTGCCGATCTCGTTCGTGGAGTACCGCGACTCAGCCCGGCCCGTGCCGTTCATCAGGGTCAGCTGAGCGCCGGTCACCCCGATCAGCGTCACGCACGCCTCGCACGCCGCTTCGCTGGACGGCGCGACGCCGCGGAAGGCGGCCTCGTCGGAGAGATGGCTCAGCACCCTGGCCAGCCGGTCACCGTTCATGGCGCTGCGGCGTCGATCTGCTCGGCGAGGTCGACCGCACCGGTGTGGGTGCCGTGCCGGCGTGCTTGCGCGGCGAGCGGGCGGAAGCGGTCGCGCATGCGGGCCGAGCCGACGCCGCCGGCGGACTCCAGGGCTCGCAGCCCGGCGCCGACGCCGATCTCGACGTCTCCTTCGATCAGGTGGTCGGTGGCCAGCAGCACCAGGCTGAGAATTCGGCTGCGAATCATGTCCTCGCCGTATCCGTTGACCGCGGCCAGGAGCAGCGGCACGGCCGTGCGCGCGTGATGTCTTCCCGCGGTGTCGGCCAACGCGGTGTGCACGGCCCCCGCCATGGCCGACAGATCGGCCTCGGTGAAGAACTTCGCCCAGCCGGCCACGTCGGTGCGGTCGGCGGCGCTGAACTGCTCCTGCCCGCGGTCGAGCAACGTGAGCGCACCGTGTTCCGCGCCCTTCTTCGCGCACGCCCAGGCCGAGTTGACGGTCAGGATGCTGGCCGCGAGATGGTCGTCGGTCCTGGCCACCGCCAGCCGCCCGAGGTCGAAGTACCGCAACGCCTCGTCGAAGTGCCCGTGGTGCAGGTACACCCGTCCGAGCCGGTAGCACACGTTGGCGATCAGCCCGTCGTCACGGGCGATCCCAGCCAGCGCGAGTGCGTGCGAGAAGTGGTTGTGCGCGTTGGTGACCAGCCCGGCGTCGAAGCACACCCAGCCCGCCAGGTTCCGCAGGTCGGCCACAGCGACGTACAACCGCCGCCGCACCTCCTGCGACGCGGGTGCGTCGATCAACGGGAGGCTCTCGCGGATCCGCAGCCGCACCTGGTCGAGACAGGACTCGCCGCCGTGGCGGTAGTCCATCTCGCGCAGTGTCCGGGTTTCCTGCTCCAGTCGCGTGACGTCGGACAGGTCGATCATTGCGGGCAACACTCCAGACCAGGGGTGGTGAAGTGGCACCGCCGGGGGCCGGGGCGGTCGAGATGTCACCTGACCGGGCCAGGCACGTGATCGATCCTAGAGCGATGCCTGCTCGGGGTCCGCCGCCGTTCGGTCGGTTCCGGACGGCTTGAGCTTGCGCGCCAGCCGTTCCGGCCTCGGCCAGCGGACGGCCGTCGCCCAGCCGAAGATCTCGAACACCCGGATCAGCCGTGCGGAGATGTCGATCTGACCGCGCCGGACGCCGTGCCGGGCGCAGGTCGGGTCGGCGTGGTGGGAGTTGTGCCAGGACTCGCCCATCGACAGGATCGCGAGCGGCCAGAAGTTCGCGGACTTGTCGCGTGCCTCGAACGGCCGGTCGCCGATCATGTGGCAGATGGAGTTGACCGACCACGTGATGTGGTGCAGCACGGCCACCCGCACCAGACTCGCCCAGAAGAACGCGGTGAGCGCACCCCACCAGCTCCACGTGATCAGCCCGCCTGCCAGGGCGGGCGCGAGGAGCGTGACGGCGGTCAGCGCGGGGAACCAGCGGTTGACGCGCTGGATGTCGGGATCGGCGAGCAGGTCGGGCGCGAACCGCGCGGCGTTGGTCAGCTCGCGGCGGAACATCCAGCCCAGGTGGGCGTGCCAGAAACCCTTGGCCAGTGCGACGGCGGACGTGCCGAACAACCAGGGGGAGTGCGGATCGCCCTCGCGGTCGGCGAAGGCGTGGTGCCGGCGGTGGTCGGCGACCCAGCCGATGATCGGTCCCTGCATCGCCATGCTGCCGGTCACCGCGAGTGCGACCCGCAGTGCCCGGTTGGCCTTGAACGCGCCGTGCGTGAAGTAGCGGTGGAAACCGATCGTCACGCCGAGACACGTGAGGGTGTAGAAGAAGACGGCGAGACCGATGTCGGTCCAGCCGAGGCCCCAGCCCCACGCGAGCGGCACCGCGGCGGCCACCGCCAGCGCCGGAACCACCGTGAAGAGCTTGATGAGGAATCTTTCGAAGGGAGTGTTCTCACCCGCGAGCATCGGCTGTGGTGCGGCCTGCACGCGGGGAACTGTCGTGGTCACGTCGCGAACCTCCGGGACGGCGTTCTCGTCTGCGTCGCCGAGGTCCAGGGCGATTCTCAAGTGAGTCAGTAGCGGGCTACCCGCTGTGCGGCGGTGACGAAACCCGGGGCCGGCAACGTCACGGCGCCATGGCGGCGATCAGGTCGCTCACCGACGTCGTCGCCAGGCCGATGGTCGCGTCGCTCGCCCCGTACGGGATCACCAGGGTGTCGTCGTGCAGCAGGCCACCGCACGAGTAGACGACGTTGGGCACGTACCCGTCCCGTTCGGTGGCGCTGGGCACCAACAGCGGTTCTGCCAGTGTCGCCAGCACTTTCGCGGGCTCGTCGAGGTCGAGCAGCATCGCGCCCATCGAGTAGAGCCGCATCGGGCCGACACCGTGGGTCAGCACGAGCCAGCCCTCGGGGGTCTCGATCGGCGAGCCGCAGTTGCCGACCTGGACGAGGTCCCAGTCCCTGCCCGGCATCGCCACGGGCTGTGGTTCCCTCCACGTCCTGATGTCGTCGGAGAAGGACACGGCGCTGCTCTCGCCGTCGCCACGGGACAACGCCGCGAACTTCCCGCCGATCCGCCGGGGGAACAGCGCCATGCCCTTGTTGCGTGCCGCGGCACCGGTCGTCTGCGTGATCCGGAACGTGCGGAAGTCGTTGGTCTGCAACAGCTGCGGTGCGACGTCTGTGCCGTCGTACGCCGTGTAGGTGCCGTAGTAGGTCTGCGAGCCGTCGTCGTCGGTGAAGCGCACGAACCGGGCGTCTTCCATGCCGTGGCGTTCAGACGGGCCCGAAGGCCACAGCACCCGCCCGCTCACCACCGAGTCCTCCGGGAACTCGGTGGTGTAGTTGCAGGCGGCGATCCACCTGATCAGTTCGACGGTCCGGTGCGCGGCCTGCCGCGCGACCAGCTTCGGGTGCAGGCCCGCCAGCAGCTCGTCCAGCTCGGCACCGGTGAACCGCGCGGGCAGCCACCGGTTGAGCACGGCGGAGACCTCGTCGTCGTGGCCGCGTTCGGTGAGCGTGCCCAGGAAGAGGCTCTTCTCGTAGTCCCCGTCCCTGTGCTGGCCCGTGCTGATGACGCTCGGCTGCGGGTCCACGGTGAGAACACCACCGGCCCCGGCCACCCCGGTGCGGAAACCGATCGAGGACAGGTGTCCCTCGCCGATGCCGCGGACGCTCAGCACGAACCGCAGCTGTCCCGGTGTCAGCCCGCTCTGGTCGGGGTGGGCGACCATGGAGGGGTTGCACAGCGCGGCGCCCTCGACGGCGTACTCGTGGGTGAAGTACGCGCCGATCAGCAACCGCCGCGACTCGGACAGCTCGATGTCCGGGGACAACCGGTGGCTGACGCTCGCGAAGTTGTCCGCGAACGTCACGCGGACGTCCCGGTGCCGGCCCGCGAACAGGCGGACGGTGCGGTCGAGAGCGGCGCGCACGGTGTCCTCGTCCAGCGCCATCACCCGCCGGATGACGGCGGCGGACCGCGACTCGTGCTCGGGAACTTCC
>NZ_JBEXPJ010000060.1:0-44434 GCF_040611995.1 Lentzea sp. NPDC006480 | reverse complement strand
ACTGCACTGGTTACGGTGTGGGAGAGTAGGTCGCCGCCGAACTTAATTTAGCCCTGCGGGTTGAGCGCTTCACGCGCTCCCCGCAGGGCTTTTTCGTCTGTGCTCAATTACTCGGAGCGGCCGTCAGGGTGACGTGCCTTCGGCGAGCGGGTGACGTGAGTCAAGCCCGGCTTCCCGGTCCCTACCGTGATCGTCATGAACGGTCAGTGGGCAGGGGAGGCACCTTTGCGGTGGCGAGCGCGCAGGAGGCGGGGCAGGCACGCCCGCGAGCCCGCGCCGTCCTCGCAGTCATTCCTGCCCGCAGTGCTCGGCGTCGTGCTGCTGGTGTGCCTGATCCTCCTCCTGCTGACGTACCTCTAGCGGGACTGCAGCGCGTCGAGTGCGACGGCCTGGGCGATCACCAGCCGCCGGTCGACGCCAGGATCCTGGATCGGCACCACGTAGTGGTCGCGGATCCAGGTCTTCTTGTCGACGCTGAACACGGGAGCGCCGTTCTCTTGCGTGAAGTCGAAGTGGTACCTCAAGGGGAACGGCGCTTCGCCGATGTACGGGATCCACCCCCACAGCCGGCGGATCACCGCGAACACCTTGTTCCGCTCGGCACCGGTCGTGGTGCCCCAGCCCGGCTGCTCCAGGTGCCACGTCGAGCGCAGCAGGGACTTCGCGAAGTCCTTGCGGAACAACCCGATCGACCGCCCGCTCGCGTCCGTCACGTCGTAGCCGCTGCCCAGGTCCAGCGCCTTGCGGGCGTTGAACTCGAACAGCACCTGGCTCTTCGACGAGTCGGTGTAGATCGTGATCCGTTCCTTGATCTTGAACTTCTTCTGCTCCGCGTACCCGACCAGCTCGCCGGGCTCGCCGGCGTTGTCGGCGAAGACCTCGTACCGGTTGGACAAGAACGTGACCTTTTGGTGCACGTGCAGTGCCTGCACGCTCTGGAGACTCACAGCTCACCCTTCTCGAGAGGGACAGGACGCAGGCTCCCGGTGGGGAATCGCCGCTCATTGCGCTCGATCTTGGCGAACGCGGCCTCGACGAGGTCGACACCGAGCTTGTCCGCCAGCCTGGTGAGGTAGTGCATCACGTCCGCGAGCTCGTCCCGCACGTTCCAAGCGAGGTCTGGGTCTTTCATTGCATTCTCTGCCTCTTCGGGCGTCAGCCACTGGAAGAGGTCGGTGAGCTCGCCGACCTCCGCGGACAACGCCATCACCAGGTTCTTGGGCGTGTGGTAGCTGTCCCAGTCGCGGGCGGCGGCAAACGCCCGCAAGGCATCCCTCAGGTCCACGAGATCACGCTCACTCATGACCCACTACTTACCACCTGGACGAACGAGCAAGGATGGTGGTCGATCAAGCATGGATCGTCCGCGTCAACGTTGATTAGCTCTAGTCATGTCAACATCGAGCGAGATCAAGCCGTCAACCGTCCTCGTGCTCGCCGCCACCGGCAAGACCGGCCGCCGCGTCACCGCACTCCTCGGCGAGGCCGCCCGCCCCGCGTCGCGTTCGTCGGCCACCAAGTTCGACTGGGCCGACGCCGACACCTGGGAGCCCGCCCTCGCCGGCACCACCGCGGTCTACGTCGTCCCACCGGACAACCCCGCACTGCTCTTCGAGTTCGTACCGCTGGCCGTGAAGGCCGGTGTCACCCGCCTCGTCCTGCTGTCCATGCGCGGCGCTCCCGACGACGATCCCTTCGAAGCCGCGATCAAGGACTCGGGTGCCGAGTGGACGATCCTGCGCCCGACGTGGTTCATGCAGAACTTCGACGAGGACATGTTCGCCGCACCCGTCCAGCACGGTGAGCTTGCCGTCCCCGCTGGTCAGGGCATCCATCCGTTCATCGATGTACTGGATATCGCCGAGGTGGCCGTCGCCGCTCTGACCCAGCCCGGCCACTCCGGGCAGACCTACGAGCTCAGCGGCCCGGAGGCGCTGTCGTTCGCCGAGATGCTGGCGCGGATCGTCGCGGTGACCGGCAACCCCGTCCTCTACACCGACGTCGCGGCCGAGGAGTTCGCCGCGTCGATGCGCGGGCTCGGCTACCCGGACGAGATCGCCGACCTCGTGACGATGCTGCTCATCCGCATCCGCACGGGAGAAGAGGCGCATCTGTCAGACGGCGTGCAGCGGGTGCTCGGTCGTGAGCCGCGCACGTTCGCCGACTACTTGGGCAGCAGCAAGTTCGCCTGAAGGCCGCGGGTGCCTTCGTTGGTGATGACGGCTTCGCAGAGCGCCCGCCCCGTGCGGGCGCGCCACTCCTGGGCCAGGTCGCAGTAGCGAAGCCCCATCGCATAGGTGAGCTGGCCGATGCGCTCGCCTTCGAGGAGCACCTCGAGAGTGTGTTCGCCGACGTGAGAGCCTCTGGCGATCCGGCAGTCGCGGAGTTCGGCGATGACGTGGACCGGCGTCCGGCCGTTGACCACGCGGTGCAGCACGAGCTGATGCGCGTCCTCACCCGTGACGGTGACCTGGTGTTCGGCGGGCATCGTCGGGGCCGTGCCGAGGGCCTCGTGGTCGAGCAGCAGCAGCCGGGGCGCACCGAGGTGCAGGTGCACGCCGTAGTAGCGCTGGCCGCCGCCCATGATCCGCGCCGGGCACGAGCCGACCTCGCCGCGTTCGGCCAGTTCGACGAGAAGAGGCTGGTAGTCGGTTGCCTGGTCGCCGCGCAGGTAGCCGGCGGTGATCGCGGTGCCGTCGCCCCGCAGCAGGTCGACCCGCACGGCCTGGAGGTCGTGCCGGTTGGCGGATTCCGGGACGAGCACCGCGGTCGCTGGAATGGCGTCTTCGAGCGTCTGCGCCGTGGCGTGCTTGGCGACCTCGGCGATGGCGTCCTGGTAGTGCGACTCGCCGACGATCGCGACCCGCCCCGCCGTGGACAGGCGGCGGATGCGGGACCGGGTCCGGACGGGGACGATCTGCTCGGCCGGCCCGCGCTTGGTGCCGATGAACATCAACGCGAACAACGCGAGCCCGATGACGAAGCCCAGCGGGCCGAGAGCAACGGTCAGAACCAGCGCGAGCACGGCTACGGAGATGAGAACAGCTGCGGGCGAGGGCTCTGTGCGTTGCTGCATCGTCATGGGGCGTCCTCACGACTCGGCTACCCGTCACTCTCAGTGTCGGGCATGCCGGGCCATGCGTTTCACAAATCGCTCGTTTGGCCTAGTACAACCGCCAAAGAACTGCAGCGCGTGACCGGCCGCTGGCTCCAGGTTGATCAGTGGACCAGGGTGAGGCGGGCGCGGCCTCGTGGGCCGGGCTCTCCGCCACCTGGCAGTGCCGTGAGCACGAGCCCGAACACCAGGCCGTTGAGCTCCTCCAGTCCGAGGTTCAGCTCCTTGGCGACGTGCAACGGCGTCGTGCCGTTCTCGCGCAGCACCTTGAACACCTTGGTGAGCAGCTTCGACGTCTCGCGGCGGGCCATCGGGCCCTCGGCGGGTGCGTTGGCGCGCGTGGCGAACTGCTGGCTGGACACGTGCCAATGGCTGTGGCTCGTGCCGTGCAGCAGGTTCTCGGGCATGAGGAACTCGGCGGCGAAGCTCTCCGGCTCGTCATGGCCGAGCAGGACGGCGAGCTGCGTCGTGGCGTCGAACCGCGCCTGCTCCGGCGTCGCGGCCGGGCTGAGGAACACGTACGGCGTCCCGTTGTGCCAGCACGAGAACGCTTCCTGCTCGGCGCAGTCGACCGGCAGCGAGAACACCCGCACGCCGCGCGACTCCAGCAGCTGCACCATGTTCGGCGCCGGCAACGTGTCGAGCCGCCACGCCAGCCGCGTCTGCTCAGGCGACGTCCGCGGCGGCGGCAGATCCGGCTGCGGCAACACGAACAACCGCTCCAGCCACGCGTTGAACTCGATCGCCAGCTGCGCGGCCGCCGTGGCTTGCGCGCCCTGCGGAGAGTTCTGCGGCCTGGGCGGCTCCGGCAGCGTCAGGAAGGCCTCGGGAAACCCGAGCGCCGCCGCCAGCGACTCCGTTGTGGACGGCCGCGGACACCGCACCCCGCGCTCGTACTCGTTGATCGCCCGGGCCTGCACACCGGACTTGCGCGCGAGCTCGGCCGCGGTGAGTCCGCGCCGGGTTCGGGCGAGCGTGAGTCGCGAGGGGGTGAACATGATCCGGCCATTGTCACCTCTGCCGTGCCGCGCTGCCACGCGGGCCTCAGTACGTGGGACTGCGCTCCCATCGCCCTTGGTGGCAGCATGATCGCGGGACCCGCCGGGATGACCAGTTCACCCAGGACTCGATCCTGCGCGGTGCCCACGCCGGCGCCTGGCTCCTGGGACTCGCACTGCCGGCGTTGCCGCTGGTAGGCGTGATCAGGTGGCCGCACCCGGTGAGGTCGGCGCCCATCTCGTGCGTGGTACTGGCTCTGGCCGCGACGCACCGGCTCCGGCGTGGCGAGATCCTGCTGGGCCTGCTCACGCCGCTGACGCTCACCGCCTGAGGGCGATCGGGAAGTCCACCTCCTCCGGCCCGTCCACATTGGGCGTCCTGGTCTGCGCGAACTCCATCGGCGGCAACGGAATCCGATGCGCCCACCGCTCGATGACCTGGTTCTGGGGCGTCGGCTCCGGCTGCGACACCTCCCGCAACACGACCAGCCGATCCTCCAGCTGCAGCGGATACGTGACCAGGAACCACAACTTCAGCCCCTCAGTCCGCGCGTTCTCGAACAGCGCGAACTGATCGTGGTCGTTGTCCCGCATCATCGCCGCAATGGCAGGCCCCTTCGCGTAGTCACTGCGCAAGGGAGCCTCGGGCGACCCCGTCCCCCTGTTGCCCTGCAAGGTGCCCAGCAGGATCGGCCGCGACGGATGCCTGATGAGCCCCGCGTTCCAGTGGTCGAGCCGCTGCCACCCCTGCGCCGCCAGCAGCTGCCTGAGCGTGCCCACCCGATGGATCCAGTCGAGCAGCCCCGGCGCATTGGTGGGCCCGAACGGCGGCGAAGCACCCCGCGCGTCGATGCCGGCGGCGATCGCGCGGTCCAGGACGGCGAGGCGCAACCCCAGCTCGGCGAGCCTCTCGGCGGTGGTCGGGGTCAGCTTGCGGAAGGCGGCGTTGGTCATGGGTCCGACGGTAGCGACGGGGTCTGACAATTCCGGGAAACTGCAGGTCGTGTACCGCTACGTCGACGCAGGACCCGCCCCACCGGCCAGCTCCGCGGCGACGTCGCGGGTGATGCGCAGGACTCGCCGAACCGGTACCGCGCCGGAGTTGGCGGTTCGGCGTGCGCTGCACCGGCGGGGGTTGCGCTACCTCGTGGACGTGGCGCCGCCTGGCACCAATCGCCGCAGACGTGTCGACGTCCTGCTGCGAGGAGCCAGAATCGCGTTGTTCGTCGACGGGTGCTTCTGGCACTCGTGTCCGGAGCACGGCCAAGTGCCGAAGGCGAACCGCGAGTGGTGGGAGGTGAAGCTGCACGGCGTGGTCGTCCGTGATCGGGATACCGATGTGCAGCTCACCGCCGCCGGCTGGCTGGTCGTGCGGGTGTGGGAGCACGAGGACCCGGAGCAGGTTGCCGACCGGGTCGTCGCGCTGGTGAACTCCCGCCGGGTCAGGCCGCTACTGGTGTGAGCTGGTGCAGCACGTCCCGTTCGCCCAGCCGTTCCTTGGCCCATTCAACGACCGAGCTCTCCTGAGCGAACAGGACGATCTGCCGGTCCTCCGACAACCGCAGCAACAGATCCAGCACCGCCCGCGTGCGCGCGTCGTCGGCCTGCACGGTCACGTCGTCCAGCAGCAACGGACACGTCTCCGTGGCGAGGTGCTGAGCGAGCGCCACCCGCAGCAGCAGGTAGACCTGCTCCGCCGTGCCGAGTGACAGCCGTGAAGCCTGGTGCCACGCCTCGGAAGCGGCGCACACCCGCACGGTCAGCGACGATGGATCCACGGCGGCGTCCACGTAGCGTCCGTCGGTCACCGCGGGGAGCCACGAGCGCAGGGTTTCTTCCAGCGCCGGAGCGATCGTGCTGTGCACCTTCTCCCGAGCCGCGGTCAGGTAGCGCGAGGCCAGGTCGTTCGCCTCGGCCTCCGCCATCACGGTGGCCACCTCGGCCGCGGCCTCCTGCACCGCCTCCTCCGCGTCCGGAACGCTGGGCATCGCTCGGGCGAGCTCGGCGAGAGTCGCCGCCAAGGATTCGCACGACGCAGCGAGCGACGGGTCGACGGGATCGCATGCGGCGTAACGAAGTGCGTCTTCCAGCAGTGCGGCGTGCCGGGTCTGCGCGGCGGAGAGCTGAGCTTCCAGGTCGTCCGAAGTGGCGTCTGCCAAGAGGGACTGCAGTTCGGCCCACGCGTTGCGTTCCTCCTCGGCCTCGCGCAGCATGCGGTCCCAGCCGCGCTGCCACTCGGCGATCGAACGGAGCAGGTCCTCCGGGCGTTCGCCGGAGCCGCCGATCGCGGTCACGGCGTTGCGCAGCAGGAACAACGCGCGGTTGTGGGCCATCCTGGCCTCGGCGACGGTGGCCTCGGCCAGGCGGCGGTCTTCCAGGGCCTGGGCGAGCAACGGGCGTTGGGCGGCCATCAGTGCCTGGCGGGCGCGGACTTTGCAGTCGGTCTCGTAGTCGATCAGCAGGTCGGGCACGGACATCGTGTTGTCGACCTTGCCGCGCGCGGCGAGTTCCACGCGGACTGCCTTCTCGGTGCGCGCCACGTCGCACACGAGGTCGAGGTGCGAGGCTTCCCAGGCCGGGCGGTTTGCCAGGCGCCACAACGTTTCGCGGTCGGGAGGCACGCCCAGGGCGGAGCAACCGGCGACGGCTTCGTCGTGCACGCGCACGGCTTCCAACGCCACCGCGCGCTGGCCCTCGGCCTCGGCGAGTTTGCGGTCCGCCACGAACAGCAGACTGCGAGCCTGGTGAGCGGCGGCGGCGCGTTCGGCGGCGAACGAGACGGCGGCTTCGCGTTGTGGCGCGTTGCCTCGGGCCAGGGCACCGCCGACGCCGGCGATCAGGGCGGCGACCAGGACACCGATGGCGGCCATCTGCTGATCCACCAGGAAGAGCAGCACGCCGACCAGCGAGGTCAGGCAGCTCAGGGCCAGCAGAGTGTTGCGCAGGAACGGGTTCGGCATCGCGATTTCTCGCACCCGCGCGGCCGCGACGTCGGCCTCCACCTGGACGCGCGCGGCGTTGGCGGCGGCCTCGTCCTGGAACTGGCGTGCGGTGTCCACCTCGATGGACGCGGTCGTCAGCCGGGAGCCGCTCATCGGGTCCAGCCGGGTGGCCAGGCCGCGCAGCACGGACGGTTCCGCGGACGTCACGGGCATCGGACGCCGCTCGTTGTGGGCGGCGGCGACGGCGGAAGCAGTCTCATAAGCGCTGGCCACCACGCGGAGTTCCTCGTCCAGCGCGGTCTCGCCGACCGGGAACTCGGGCAGGGCTTCGAGCTCGCCCTCCAGCGTTGACGCGGACGGACCGGTCAGCACACGTGGAGTCGGGGCGGCGCGCCACGAGGCCAAGGCGCGGTTGACCTTCTGGGTCAGCTCTTCCTGCGCTGCCATGCCCGACGGAGGCTTGCCGCCGAAGCGCTCCTGCAGCTCGGCCAGGCGCGCGGCACGAGAAGCCAGCGACCCCACCAGAGCCGCGTGCGACTGAACGGCCAAGCGGGCGCGAGCAGCGGCGGCGGAACGGGCCTGCGTGCTCAGCTCCAGGTATCGCTCGTGGTCACGGCGGGCCACGCTCAGGTCGGTTTCGGCCTCGCGCAAGCGGTTTCGGGCATCGCGCAACGCGTCCACAGGTGCAGTCAGACGTTGCAGGGCCTGCTCGACGGTGCCGTCCGTGCCCGCGGTGGCGGCGGCGCGGCGCAAGTGGGTCTGCAGGCCGTCGGCCGCGTCCAGCACCGACAGGAGCTGAGCCTGGTCGACGCACGCGGTGGCGGCGAACGACATGCGGTCCAGGCCGATGCGCCGCGCCACATCGGGAGCAGCGTCGTCGTTGAGATCGCGGTCGACGACCACGACCTCGCCGGACTCCAGCGACACCGTTGCGGCCACGCGCCAGGACTCGCCGTGCCACGGGCGGTGCCGCGACGACGGTTCGCCGCACAGAGCCGCGCGAATGGCGGCGTGCCAAGAAGACTTCGCGGACTCGTTCACGCCCGACACCACGGTAAGGCCCGGTGCCAGCGGCAAAGTCCGGTCGTGCAGTGGCCCGAACGCGTGCGCGGTCACCGACTCGATCTTCATCGTTCCTCCAGCGCGCGCAGGCCGGTGGCGAGCACGCGGCCGCGCAAGCCGGTGTCCAGCGCGGGATCCGCCAGCACATCGCGCACGAACTGGCCGCGCACGGTTCGTTCCGCGGCGACGGAGTCGAAGTCCAGCAACGGAAAAGCCTCCGACGACTCGGCCAGCAATCCCAGCGAGCGCGAAGCGGACACGTCGAACACCTCGCGCGACACCGTTCCGTCGTCGTGCACGGTGCACAGCACAGCGCCGCGCTCACCGGTCTCGCCCGCGGTCAACGGATCGGGGTTGCCGGGGAACGTGTAGCGCACGGCGTGGTCAGGAATGTGCTCGTGGCCCAGGAACGCGTGGTCCAGGCCGGTGATCGCGACGTCCTCCGGCGCGGATCCGTGGCACAGCGCCAGGTTCACGCCAGAGCGGTTCACCGCGAAGCCGTCCAGGAAGTCCCGCGCCGGACCGGGGCCGACGTGCGCCGCGCCCCACAGCGTGACGCCGTCGGCGAGTTCCACGGGCGTCATGTCCTCCGAGGAGAACACGTGCACGTTCGGCGTCCAGTCCACCTGTTGGTAGACGGACTGCGGCCCGTACCAGTCGTCGTTGCCCGGCGCCAGGAACACCGGCACCGGGCAGTCGAACGACGACTGCAGGAACGAGGCCGTGCTGGGGGAGCAGCGATCGTGCTCGTAGAGGTCGCCGGCGCAGAGCACGGCGTCGACTTGGGAGTCCTGGGCGAGGTCCACGATGCGGCCCAGCGTGTCGCGCAACGCCTGGCGCCGCGCGGGACCGGCGTTCGGGAAGCGCGTGTCCAGGTGGAGGTCCGCGAAGAGCAGCAGTTTCACCGGTGCCTTCAGGTGAGGTCGATGGTGCCGGACAGGGTCAGGGTCGGCCGCAGAGCCTCGACGACGGACGCGGTGTCGGCGTGCCACCCGCGCAGTTCCGCGACGGTCGGGTTCAGCTCGTAGCCGTGGTGCCGGATCGCGCGGCTCAGCGCGTGCCACAGCTGGGAAGCGTCGTGCGCCACGTCGGCGTCCACGTGGGACGGAAGGCTGATCAGCAAGGCGTGCACGGGCTGGTCGGTGTTCTCGGCGGCACAAGCACGAGCCACCGACCGTTCCACCGCCGTGCGCAACAGCTCGGCGCAGCACCGGATCCGCACGCCGTCGAGCTGTTCCGGGCGGGCCAGCAGGTTCGCGACGCAGGTCAGCCGGTCTTTCACGTCAGCAGGCACGTTGGGGACGAGGCTCATCGCTGCAGCCACCCCGCGAGCAGTTCGGTGTCGCGGATCAGCACGTCGAGATCGCCACCGTCACCGCCGACACGGCACGCCTGCAGCAGGTCGACGGCCCACGAGCCGACGACGTCCTCCAGATGCGGCAACAGCTTTCCGGGCTCGCCGAGGTCGTCGAGCACGGCCAGCGCGAGCTTCTGCCTGGTCGTCAGCGCGCACTCCAGCACCCGTTCGACCTCGGCGTGCGGCATGCCGCGGCCGAGCCGTTCGCGCCGGAACCGGGCGTGCGACGCGGCTTCGAGGGCCGCCCGGCAGCACGACGCCACCAGCTCGGTCCGCAGCGCTTCCGGCAGGTCCTCGTCGCCTCGCATCGCCCGCGCGTCGTTCAGGCAGCGGCCGACCGGATCGTCGGACATCCGCACCTGCACGACGGACTCCTCGCCGCGGCAGACCTCCCACACCGTGGCGGGGAGCCTGAGCCGCCGCAGAGCCTCGACCAGCCGTTCGTCGTGCGTGAACACCACGACCTGGCGGGTCAGCCCGACGTCGGCGAGCACCTGCGCGAGACCGTCCACCTTGGACGGGTCCATCGCCTGCACCGGGTCGTCGATCACCACGAAGCGGAACGGGCTCTCGTCCACCATCGCTCGGGGCAGGAACAACGCGAGCCCCAGCGAGTGCAGCTCGCCCTGGCTCATGACCGCCAGCGCCGAGTTCGAAACGCCGTCGACCGACACGTCCAGCTCGACGTTGCGGGTGCCGCCGAGCCGCACCGCGCCCAGGTCGACGTTGCTCTGCTGCCGCAGCCGCTGCCAGATCCGCTGCGACTCCTTGGCGAACGGCGCGATGCGCTCGGATCGCAACGTCGTGGCCGTCTTGCGGATCCAGTTCTCCGCCTCGGTCACGTCGGCGAGCACCTCGGCGTCCGCAAGCGCTTGCTGCGCCTGTGAGTGCCATTCGAACAGTGCGAGTGCCATCGGCCGCCACACCAGATCGCGCCGGTCGATCTGCTCGCGCGCGACGGATTTCAGCTGGTCGACAACCTGTATGAGGTCGGTGTACCGGTCGAACAACTCCTGGCGGAGTCGTACCGGGTCGTCGATCGAGACGCAGTCGTCCCACGCCTGCCAGGCCTGCAGCGCGGTGGTCGTGTCCAGCATGTCCTGGGCTTCCTTCAGCACGTCCGGCGCTGGCTGGCACAACGCCCGCGTGGCCGCCACGGCCACGTCCAGCCGGTCGGCGGCTTCATGCAGTTCCGCGGCGGCGTTGGCCAGGTGCTCGGCCCGTGCCTTGGCCTTCGTGAGCCACAGCCCGTCGAGCCGGCCGAGGTCGCACACGGGGCACGTCTGGTTGCCGCCGGACTCCTGCAGCTGGATCGCGAGCCGCAGGATCTCGCTGCACCTGAGCGAGTCCTGCGCGTTGTCCGTCGCAACGACGGTTACCGCCCCCAACGCCAGATCGAGGGTCTCGCGGCACCTGTCGATCTCGTCGTCGGGCGGCAGCTGCAGATCCACGATCTGGTGCAGCAGGTTCGTGCCGCTGCCGACATCCGCGCCGAGCGCCAGGTCGGCGATCGCGTCGAGATCGGGGGAGTCGCTGCCGAGCAGCTCAGCGGCGCGCCGGGCGCGTTCGTCGGGTGACGCCGCCAGCTCCGCGCGCACCCGTTCACGCCTGTCATAGGGTCTCGCGACAATTTCGGCGAGTCGCTTGCGGTGCTCGGCGAGAGACTGTTGAGCTTCCGTTATAGCTTCCAACCCCAGCAAACGGTGTAGCGCTTCGTAGAGATCCTCAGGCTGTGCGTCGAGGACGGTCCCCAGCTCGCTGTAGGGCAGGAACGGCCGATAGGTCTCCAGCGCGTCGTGCCACCTGCGGTCGTCGAACGGCGCGTCGTCCTGCGTCCAGTCGCCCTGCGCCAGGTCGTCGTCCGCGTCCCAGCATCTCCGGATCGTGGTCCGGTCGGTCTGCCCGGCCTGCACGAGCTCCAGCTCGACGGCGGTGTCGGTCTGGTGCAGATTGCGCCAGCCCTGCCGCCACACGTCGTGCCTGGCCCGGGTCCAGCGGGCGTTGTAGCCGGTCAGCGCCAGTTCCGCGGCCTCGGCGAAGCTCGACTTGCCGCTGCCGTTGCGTCCGGTGACGACGGTCAGCCCGGGACCCGGTGCCAGCGGCAGGCGTGCCTGGGGCCCGATGCCCCGGAAGCCGCGCACCCGGATCTCCGACACGAAAATCCCCTGGCCGGGGCCGTCGGTCCGTTCTCTCGGCGTCCCGTGTGCCCGCGCCGGCACACCGGCGAGCGCGCGGTCCAGCGCTGCTTCGCCACGGCACGCCGCCAGCACCAGTTCCGCCGCACGTGCGGTGAGATCGTCTTTGGCCAATCGTCCGGCCATCAGTTCGAGTAACCCGGCTTCACCCGCCACGGTCACATTTCCTCCAGCTGCCACCACTCGATAGGGCGGCAACCTAGGTTCCAAATGAGACCTACTGGTGAGTACTCACACGATCGGGTGGTGTTACATAGGGTGACTAAAGTAGTCGTCCCTCGTTATGGCCCCCACACTTCCAGCGCCCGGATCACGAAGTAGGCGTCCGGCACGTAGGTGCCGTGCTTCGGGTAGGTGGTGAACTCGGCCTCGGTGGAGCAGTTCTCGCGCTGATACACGCTCGCGTCCCTGCTCAGGCGGTTGACGAAGGACCGTCCGGTGAGGGTGAGCGCGATGCACTCGGCGGGGTTCGCGGTCTCCAGGTCGAGCCGCTGCACGGTGCCCGTGTAGTCCGGCCCGGACCACACGCAGAACTCGCCCTTGTCGCAGTTCTTGTCACTCTGTGCAACAGCGATCCCACTGGAGGCAACCGCGCCCGCAGTGATCACCAAGGCGGCGATGAGGCTCTTCGTCGACATGGGCGCACCTCCGTCAGTAGACGAGTGTGCGTCCGTTTGGGTCAGTCGGCCAGACGATCTTGCACCAGCTCATTCAATTTCACAGCGTCACGCGGGGCGTAGGCCTTGGCGTCGTTGTCGAAGTAGACGAACACGTCTCCGTGCTCGCGCCACTTCCTGACCTTCTGCGCCCACATGTCGAGGCCCTCGTCGGTGTAGCCGCTGACGTACAGCTCGTCGTGGCCGTGCAGCCGGACGTAGACGAAGTCGCTCGTCACCTCTTCGATCAGCGGGTACTTGCCGGCGGCGTCCGCGACCACGAGCGCGATGTCGTGGCGTTTGAGGAGGTCGACGAACTCCGGCGTCTTGAAGCTGTCATGACGGACTTCCAGGGCGTACCGCATCGGGCGTTCGGCGTCCGTGGTGGTGTGCGCGGGGTCGACGCGGTGGTCGTGGCGCTTGGCCACGTCGGCCGCCTCGGTGGTGGTGCGGGGGAGACCCTCGAAGAAGCCGGTGAGCAGGTCGGCGTCGAACCGCAGCGTGGGTGGGAGCTGCCAGAGGATCGGGCCGAGCTTCGGGCCCAGGGCGAGGACGCCGGACGCGAGGTAGTTCGCGAGGAGCTCGTTGCCGTCCCTGAGGCGCTTCATGTGCGTGATGAAGCGGCTGCCCTTGACCGCGAACTTGAAGTCGTCCGGGGTCTCCGCGGCCCATTTCTGATAGCTGGACGGGCGTTGCAGCGAGTAGAAGGAGCCGTTGATCTCCACCGAGTTGAGCTGCTCGCTGAGATAGGCCAGCTCGCGCTTCTGCGTGACACCCTTGGGGTAGAACTTGCCGCGCCAAGGCGGGTACACCCATCCCGAAGTGCCGATCCTGACCTCGCCCATGTGGTTATGTTGGCACGGTGGACGCCTACCTACAGCGCATCGGTGCCTCGCGGGACTCGACGTTGGCGGAGCTGCACGAACGGCACCTGCTGACCGTCCCGTTCGAGAACCTCGACACCCACATGGACACCCGGATCGTGCTGGAGATCCCGTGGCTGCACGACAAGATCGTGACGCGGCGGCGGGGCGGGTTCTGCTACGAGCTCAACGGGTTGTTCGCGGAGTTGTTGCGGGACTTGGGACATCACGTCGACCTGCTGGCCGCGCGGGTGTTCAACGGGGAGACGTTCGGGCCGCCGTTCGACCACCTGACGCTGCTGGTGGACGGTGAGTGGCTCTGCGACGTCGGGTTCGGGGCGTTCTCGCTGCATCCGCTGTCTTGGACGTCGCGTGCGGACCAGCAGGACCCGTTCGGGACGTTCCGGCTGGTCGAACACGGGGACGACGTCGAGGTGCTGATGAACGGCTCGCCCGCCTATCGAGTCGAACGGCGGCCGCGCTCGCTCGCGGAGTTCGTGCCGACCTGCTGGTGGCAGCAGACCGCGCCGGAGTCGGGTTTCCGCAAGGCGCCGCGGGCGACGCTGGCCAGGCTGGACGGTCGGATCACGGTGACGGACGAGAAGGTGGTGGAGACGAAGAACGGCCACAAGACCTCGACTCCTGTCGAGGATCCTGCGGCCGCTTTCCTGGAGTACTTCGCCATAAAATTCGAACAGAGTCACTTCCGGCAGAGCAACGCGTCCGGCGTCCTGCGCCAGTTGTAGGCGACTCCGGCGATGTGCTCGTCCTGCGCGCACTGACCCTTGTAGTGCCCGTTGGCCCAGTCGCCGCCCTGGTCCGGCCGGTTGTCGCCGCGGTCGAACCACAGCACACGCGTGGTCGTTCCGGTGGCGATCGGCGCGCAGACCAGCGTGAAGTTCGCGTAGCCGACGGCCGCGTTTCCTTGCGGGCACTGGAGTTTCGTGTAGCCGGACGCCCAGTCGTCGGTCACGTGCTGCTCGTTGGTGACCCTCGTGGTGTTGCTCCACTGTGGACCGCTGACGCACAGGCCGCGGTTGCCCGTGTGGCTGATGCCGACAAGCTTCTCGCTCTGCGGGCATTGCTCCTTGAGGAGCATGTTCCACCGGGTCTCGCGCGGGATCTGGCCGGTGCGACCCGGCGCGTTGATCAGCCTGTTCCACGCCCCGGCGCGCCAGTCGTCGCCGTCGTTGACACTGATGCGGTTTCCATTGGCGTCCCACCGGAGCAGCGCCCAGCTGTTGCCGGTCTTGTTGGTGTGGAAGCCGACCAGTGGCCAGTAGGCGAAGTCGGTGTCCTTGGCGATCAGCTGGTCGACGAAGCGCTCGAACCAGTCGCGCGCCTTCTGGTTGGACTCGTCGATGCCGCCGACACCGAACTCGCTGATCCACAACGGCGCGGTGAAGTGCTTCTGCGCCTCGGTGATGTAGAAGGCCTGGCGCTGCAGGACATCCGTCAGTTCCTGCGGCGAGAGGTCCTGGTAGCGGGGGTCGGTCGTCTCGCCGGTTCCGGTGGCACCGCTGTGGTTCGGCCCGGTGTAGCCGTAGAAGTGGGCGCTGTAGACGAGCTTCTCGGGGTTGGCGAGCGTGTGGCTGAGGTACTTGACGGGCTCCAGCGTGGGCCTGCCGTGCGCGAAGCCGTCGACCGGGATGCCGGTCCAGTTGATGCCCTCGACGATGACCAGCAGGTCTGGCGCGGTCTGCTGGATGCGGTCGGCAGCCTGCTGGGACGCCTTGTGCCAGTCGTGGTCGTTGCCCCAGCCCCAGTTCGGGTCGTCCCAGATGTTGCGGCGCACCTCGTTGTAGAGGTCCGCGCCCACGACCCGTTTGT
Organism: Lentzea sp. NPDC006480; assembly: GCF_040611995.1. Classification (NCBI taxonomy): domain Bacteria; kingdom Bacillati; phylum Actinomycetota; class Actinomycetes; order Pseudonocardiales; family Pseudonocardiaceae; genus Lentzea; species Lentzea sp. NPDC006480. The sequence goes on along the minus strand of NZ_JBEXPJ010000060.1, from coordinate 29,416 downwards.
TGGCCTTGTACCGGTCGGCCATGAACGCCCAGTCGCTGACCCACTGGTCCGTGCTCTGGCTGGTGTTCCACCGCTCGTTGCCGTCGACACCGCAGCACCACCTGGACGTCGAGGTGTGGTTGTTGAGGATGACGGCGAGGTTGTTGCTCGTCAGCGCGTTGACCACCGCGTCGTAGATCTCGAGCGGCCGTTTGCCGTTGAGCTGCGCGTCCTTCAGCCCGTTGACCGGATTGGTGTCCTTGATCATCTGGTTGGAGAACGGCAACCGGACGCTGTTTACGCCGATCTCCTTGAAGCCGCTGATGATCGTGGCCATGGTCGCGCGGTCGAGGCCCAGTGGAACCTGGTCGGACTTCTCGCCGGCGTGGTGGTTGGCGGGGTCGTTGATGTCGCCGGAACCGTTCCAGGTGCCGCTCGCACCGTGCCAGTTGCCGGACTTCAGCTTGAAGCGGTCGCCGTGGGCGTCGACGATCCACCGTCCGCGCGTGCTCAGCGGACCGGTCCAGGAAGCCGGTTCCGCCTGCGCGGGAGCAACGAGACTCGCGGCCAGGAGCAGGGTGGCCGAGACGCGAGTGAATTTCACGTATGTGAAGTTAACGGCACGCCCAGGTGTTGCGCCAGAGTTCGGGCGTTTCTCGGAGCGGCACCTTTCATGGTGTTGTCGAAGTAGACGTAGGTGTCGCGGTCCCAGTCGCGGATCTTCTGCGCCCACTGGTCGAGCTGCTCGTCGTCGTAGGAGCTGATGTACAGCTCGTCGTGGCCGTGCAGCCTCACGTAGGCGAAGTCGGCGGTGACGGCCTCGATGCACGGGAACGTCGGTGCGTCCGACACGACGTGGGCGACGTTGTGTGCGTGCAGCAGGTCGAAGTAGGCGTTGGTGCGGAACGACTCGTGGCGCGGCTCGATGGCGTGCCTGGCCGGTGGGAGGGCGGCGAGGAAGTCCTGCAGAAGCCCGCGGTCGAAGCGCAGGCTCGGCGGGAGCTGCCAGATGAGCGGGCCCTGCTTCGGGCCGAGTGCGAGCGAGTCGAGGAAGGTCTTGAGCGGTTCTTCGATGTGCCGCAACCGTTTGAGGTGTGTGATCAGCCTGGAGCCCTTGACCGCGAACACGAAGTCGGCCGGTGTCTCGGCGACCCACTTCTGGTAGTACGAAGGCGGTTGGAGCCGGTAGAACGAGCTGTTGATCTCGATCGTGCCGACGTGCGAGGCGAGGTGGCTGAGCCAGCGCCGTTGCGGGACGTTGCGGTAGAAGCCGTCGCGCCACTCCGGGTAGCGCCAGCCCGACGTGCCGATCCTGATCACGTCGGCCGGGTATCCCGTTCGTGGTGTAGCTACTCTGTAGCACTTTTCTTTGGTTTGGGCTACAGTGGTGCTATGCAGCAGCTCAAAGCCATCGGGCAGCGCGAGCTCCGCAATGACAACGCGGAGATCATGCGCCGTGTCGAGGCGGGTGAGAGCTTCGTCGTCACCCGCAACAACAAGCCGGTCGCCCAGCTCTCGCCGTACCGGGAGGAAGTCCCGTCGCGGCCGGCGCTCGGCGAGATCCAGGTGCTGTTCGGCACCCTGCCGTCGGTCGACGCGGATCGCTGGGAGGCGGACCGGAAGGCGGCCGACGAGTTCTTCGGCGCGGACGACCCGCTGGAAGACCCGTGGCAGAGGTGAACCGCTGCCTGCTCGACACCTGTGTGCTGATCAGGCTCGAGCGGGCGGACCTGGGCGTGTACCTGAACGCCCAGCCGTTCCTCAGCGCGGTCACGATCGCGGAGCTGGCGTTCGGCATCGACGTCGACGACCCGTTGGAGCGGGCCGCGCGCACGGAGCGGTTCTACGCGGCGATGCAGACGTTCGAGGTGCTGCCGTTCGGCGTGGAGGAGGCCAAGGTCTACGGGCAGATGGCCTCGCTGGTGCGTCGTGCGGGGCGCAGTCCGCGGCCGCGGCGGATGGACCTGCAGATCGCGGCCACGGCGTCGGTCGCGCGCATGCCGGTGCTGACGATGAACGTCAAGGACTTCAAGGACCTCGACCGGCTCGTGGAGGTCGTGCCGATCCGTCAGGTCTGAACGGCGCCGTGGAAGAAGAACCGGCCGAGGCCCACGGTGAACACGAGCATGCCGTACAGCCGCCGACAGCACGACGGACACCCAGCTGCCGAAAATGATGTGCACGAACCCGAACGCCGCCGCGCTCGCCGCTGTCGTCCAGGTGCCGAACGCCGGGCCGTAGCGCTCGAACAGAAACGCGCGGAACACCAGCTCCTGCGGGTAGACGCTGAGCAGCGGGTAGAAGACCATCACCGCGAGCCACAGCAGCGGCTGTTCCTCCGGGAACATCAGCAGCTGGCCGGGGAACAGGACGGCCACGGCCGCGACGGCCACCGCGGCGGTGATCGCCCACAGCGTCAGCATCGGCCGCAGCTGTCCCTTGACCGCTTCTGGACGCCACAACGACCGGCGGTCGAACGTGGGGGAGCGCAGCAGGTACGCGATGCTCGCGCCGCCGAGGACCAGCAGCACCGGATCGGGCTCGTGCCCCGCGCGAGCAGGTCGTAGACGAGAGTCAGTCTGAAGAAGACGATTGTGTACTCGGCCGCGAGGTAGGCCTTGCGCTTCGCACCGATCGCGAGAAGTGCGACGCCGCCAGCGCATGTCGTCCAAGTGCGCCGAAACGCCTTTGACAGCAAGAGTTCACCTCTAGGCTGCCCGGCATGATCACCCCGGCGTTCACCTGCACGTGTTGCGGCCAGGAGCACGACGGCCTGCCGTTCGCCTACGCGATGGCCGCGCCCGTGTACTGGTCGCCGGAGCTCGCCGAGAAGCCTGGGAACGTGCTCGGTGACGAGTACTGCGTGATCGACGACGAGCACCACTTCGTGCGCGGCCGGATCGTGCTGCCCGTGCGTGACGCCGGCGAGGACTTCGAGTGGGGAGTGTGGGTGTCGCTCTCCAAGGCGAACTTCGACCGCATGGCCGAGGTGTTCGACGACCCGGCCCGCGTGCAGGAGCCGCCGTACTTCGGGTGGCTGTCGACGGTGCTGCCCGGTTACGCGCCCACGACGCTCAACCTCAAGACCAACCTGCACACGCAGCCGCTCGGGATTCGGCCGCTGATCGAACTCGAGCCCACCGATCATCCGCTCGCGGTGGAGCAGCGCGAAGGCATCACTCTCGCGCGGGTGCAGGAGTTCGCCGAGATGGCGTTGCACCAGTGACCAACTGATATATCGGCTCAGTTACAGGATCTGACCTGCGGCTTAGCAATGAGACTTTGGACTTCGTCCGCAAAAGACTCATTGCAAGGGCCATCAGGAGTAGCTGATATATCGGTGGCGTCAGGGTCGGGCGAGCGTGTCGGCGAGGAACGTGCGGGTCTGTTCGAGGTGCTCGATGCCGATGCCTCTGCGCGGGTCGACCGGCACGAGCAGGGTGCCGGGGCGGGCCGCCGCCCACTCCGCGTCACGCGGCTGGAACTCGTCGTCGAGCCACGCGATCGGCCGGGTGCCGGCCCACTCGGTGATCGCGGGAACCTTGCCGTGGTGGCCGCCGCGGTGGTCGGAGCCGCGGCCGCCGAAGTCGATCCACTCCAGTTCGGGCAGACCGAGGCGCGGGCCGATGAACTCGTTCGCCTCGTGCTCCCACGTCGTCGCCCACACCAGGTCCGCACCGGCCGCGGCGGCGAGCGAGAGCAGCCACGGTCCGTGCGACGGGTCGAGCCAGACGCGCAACGGCCGGGCGAAACCCGCGGGACGGATGCGGTGCGTGGTGTAGCCGGCCGGACGTCGGGTCGGCTTCGCCAGGTAGGGGTTCAGCGGGCCGTCGACGTCGACCAGGATCGCCGGTCGGGAGAACATGACCTGATCGAAACATCCAGTTCGCTAATGATCCCGCGATTTTTCCCGATACGGGACACATGACTCTCACGGAGATCGCGGCCTGGTGCACGGCGGACCACGTGCGGGCCGCGCTCGAACGTCAGCTCGAAGGCGCGCTGGTGGAGGTCCCCGAGGACGACGACTCGCCGCGCCGGGCCTTCAGCGAGGCGTTGCGCAGGTCGTTGATGCTGCGCCAGAAGCACCCGTTCGACATCGTGGCGATCGGCCTGCCGGACCTGCTGCGCTACCGGGATCTGGTGGCCGGGTCCGAGGTGACGCTGCGCGCGACCAACATCGAGGCCTACTTCATCCGCCAGGACGGCAGCGCGGAGCAGTACCAGCCGGAGATCGAGGACTGACTCACCACACGACGGGCAACGCGGTCACGCCGCGGACCAGGTAGCCGCGGTTCCAGCCGAGCTCGTGCTCCGGCACGGCGAGGCGCAGCGCGGGCATGCGGGTCAGCAGGCGTGCCAGCATCACCTGAAGCTCCAGCCTCGCCAGCTGTGCGCCGAGGCAGTAGTGCGCGCCGTGCCCGAACGCCAGGTGCGGGTTGGGGTCGCGCGCGAGGTCGAGGGTGTCCGCGTCGGTGAAGACGCGTGGATCACGGTTCGTCACGGGCACTTCCACCAGCACCGGTTCGCCGCGCGCGATCACCACGTCGCCGATCGCGACGTCCTCGGTGGCGAACCGCGCGAAAACGGCGGTCGTCGCCAGCGGGATGTAGCGCAGCATCTCCTCCACCGCGGCGGGCAGCTGCGAGACCTGCAGGGAGTCCCAGCGGGCGGAGGTCAGCAGCAGGTACACCATGGTGGGCAGCTGCGTCTTCACCGTCTCCAGGCCGCCGACCAGGATGCTGAACGAGACCATGACGAGCTCGTCGATCGTGAGCTCGCCGGCGTTCAGGTGCCGCGCCAGCGCGCCGAACAGGTCGTCGGTCGGATCAGCCGCGCGCTGGCGGGCGAGAGCGGCCAGGTAGTCGCAGATGGCGGTGTAGTGCTCCTCGGCGACCGAGGCGGGCACCGCACCCGTGCTGAGGAAGCTCTCCGCCCACACGCCGAACTTCTCGTGGTCCTCCTGCGGCACGCCGAGCAACGTCGTGATCATCAGCATCGGGAACGGACGGGCCAGGCCCTCCACCAGGTCGGCCGGCGGGGTCAGCTCGTCGAGCAGTGCGTCCGCGATCTCGACGGCACGGGGGCGCAGCGCCTGTACTCGGCGCACGGTGAAGGCGTTCGTCACCAGCTTGCGCAGCCGGGTGTGCTGCGGCGCGTCCAGAGCCAGGATGCCGGGCGCGTTGTTCTGCGAGCTCATGCGCGGCTCGTCGAGCGGGTCCGCCGTCGTGCGCACGAACCGGGGATCGCTCAGCATCGCGCGTGCTTCGGAGTGGCCCGTGATGAGCCAGGTTTCCTTGCCGTACGGCATTTTCACGCGGATCAACGGCGGTGCCGCGGTGAGCTCCTGGTCGATGTCCAGCCGATCGGGCTCGGCGAACGGATAACTTCTGGCCATCCCCCGAACCTAGGCCGGTGATCATGGACGGGGCAGGTCCGAGCAGGCGAAAGCCCCGGCTCCGTCGAGGAGGAGCCGGGGCTTTCGGCAACGCACTAGGCAGGCACGGACGCCACACCCGGCGCCAGGAACCGCTTGCCCGTCACCTTCTCCGAGATGCCGGAACGGTCCAGGTACGGCGTGATGCCGCCCAGCCAGAACGGCCACCCGGCACCCAGGATCATGCACAGGTCGATGTCCTGCGCCTCCGCGACCACGCCCTCGTCGAGCATGATCCGGATCTCCTCGGCCAGCGCCTCCAGCGCGCGGTTCTTCACCTCGTCACCGGTCAGCGGCGACGAACCGAACTCCCACAGCGCCAGGACCTCGGGGTCGACGGTCTGCTTGCCAGTGGAGTCCCACTGCCAGACGGCGCCCTTGCCCGCGGCGACGAACTTCTTCATGTTCTCCGACACCGAGAAGCGGTCGGGGAACGCGTTGTGCATCGTCTCCGAGACGTGCAGTGCGACGGCGGAACCGACCAGCTGCAGCAGGATCATCGGCGACATCGGCAGGCCGAGGGGCTCGGTGGCCTTGTCCGCCACCTCGAACGAGGTGCCCTCGTCGACCGACTTGATGACCTCGCCCATGAAGCGGGTCAGCAGGCGGTTCACGACGAACGCGGGCGCGTCCTTCACCAGCACGGAGGACTTCTTCAGCTGCTTGCCGATCGAGAACGCCGTCGCCAGGGTGGCGTCGTCGGTCTGCTCGGCGCGCACGATCTCCAGCAGCGGCATGACCGCGACCGGGTTGAAGAAGTGGAAGCCCACGACCCGCTCGGGGTGCTTGAGCTTCGACGCCATGTCCGTGATGGACAGCGACGAGGTGTTGGTGGCGAGGATGGCCTCGGGGGAGACGTGCTCCTCGACCTCTGCGAACACCTGCTGCTTGACGCCCAGGTCCTCGAACACGGCCTCGATCACGAAGTCGGCGTCGGAGAACGCCGCCTTGTCCAGCGAGCCGGACACCAGCGCCTTCAGGCGGTTCGCCTCGTCCGGCGAGATCCGCTTCTTCGACGCCAGCTTGTCGATCTCGCTGTGGACGTAGCCGACGCCCTTGTCCACGCGCGCCTGGTCGATGTCGGTCAGCACGACCGGCACGTGCAGGCGGCGGATGAACAGCAGCGCCATCTGCGACGCCATCAGGCCGGCACCGACGACACCGACCTTGGTGACCTTGCGCGCCAAAGACTTGTCCGGCGCACCGGCCGGACGCTTCGCGCGCTTCTGCACCAGGTTGAACGAGTACAGGCCCGCACGCAGCTCGTCGCTCATGACGAGGTCCGCGAGGCCCTCGGTCTCGGCGGCGTAGCCCTTGTCCAGGTCGTTCTCGCGCGCCAGCTCCAGCAGGTCCAGCGCCTTCAACGCACCCGGCGCCGCACCCTTGGTCTTGCCGTGCACGATGGCCTTGGCCCGTGCGACGGCGGCGTCCCACGCCTCGCCGCGGTCGATCTCCTTGCGCGGCACCGTGATCTCGCCACGCACGACGCCGGACAGCCACAGCAGCGACTGCTCCAGGTAGTCCGCGGAGTCGAACAGCACGTCCGCGATGCCCAGCGCCAGAGCTTCCTTCGGCTTGAGCATCTTGTTCTGGTTCAACGCGTTCTCGAAGATCACCGTCACGGCGTCGTTGGCGCCGATCAGGTTCGGCAGCAGCTGCGTGCCGCCCCAGCCCGGGAACAGGCCCAGGAACACCTCGGGCAGTGCGATCGCGGCCGCGTTCGACGCCAGCGTGCGGTAGTGGCACGACAGCGCGAGCTCGAGGCCACCGCCCATGACCGCGCCGTTGACGAAGGCGAAGGTCGGGATGTCCGAGTCGGTGAACTTCTTGAAGACCTCGTGGCCGAGCTTGCCGATCGTCACGCCCTGCGAACGGTCGGTGGCCTGCTCGACGGCGGTCAGGTCCGCGCCCACGGCGAAGATGAACGGCTTGCCGGTCACCGCGATGGCGGCGGGCTGAGCCGCGTAGGCCTCGTCGAACGCCGCGCCCAGAGACACGAGCGACTGCGGGCCGAACGTCGACGGACGGGTGTGGTCCAGGCCGTTGTCGATCGTGATGAACGCGACCGGCTTGTCCAGGCCCGGCACGGAGATCAGCCGGGTCTTGGCAACGGTGACGACCTCGTCGGGGAAGATCGCCTTTGCTTCCTCAGCGGTGATGGTCACTTGCCACTCCAGTTCGGGTTCTCCCAGATGACCGTTCCACCCATGCCGATGCCGATGCACATGGTGGTGAGGCCGTAACGGACGTCCGGACGCTCGGCGAACTGGCGCGAGAGCTGCGTCATCAGACGCACACCCGAAGACGCCAGCGGGTGACCGGTCGCGATCGCGCCGCCCCACTGGTTCACGCGGGCGTCGTCGTCGGCGATGCCGAAGTGGTCGAGGAACGCGAGCACCTGGATCGCGAACGCCTCGTTCACCTCGAACAGGCCGATGTCCTCAATGGACAGACCGGCGCGCTGCAGGGCCTTCTCGGTGGCCGGAACCGGGCCGATGCCCATGACCTCGGGCTCGACACCCAGGAACGAGTAGCCGACCATCCGCATGCCGACGGGCAGGCCGAGCTCGCGCGCGGTCTCCTCCTCGGCGAGGATGCAGCCGGTCGCGCCGTCGTTCAGACCGGCCGCGTTGCCCGCGGTGATCCGGCCGTGCGGGCGGAACGGCGTCTTGAGCTTCGCCAGGTCCTCGACCGTGGTGCCCGGACGCGGCGGCTCGTCGGCGGTGGCGAGGCCCCAGCCGTTCTCGGCGGAACGGGTCGCGACGGGCACGAGCTCCGGGCCGATCTTGCCGTTCTTGATCGCGTCCGCGTACTTGGCCTGCGAGGCGGCCGCGTAGGCGTCCGTGCGCTCCTTGGTGATGTGCGGGAACCGGTCGTGCAGGTTCTCCGCGGTCTGGCCCATGACCAGAGCGCTGGTGTCGACGATCTTGTCCGACAGGAAGCGCGGGTTCGGGTCGACGCCCTCGCCCATCGGGTGGCGGCCCATGTGCTCCACGCCGCCCGCGATGGCGATGTCGTAGGCGCCGAACGCGATGCCGCTCGCCGCGGTGGTGACGGCGGTCATCGCGCCGGCGCACATGCGGTCGATCGAGTAGCCGGGGACCGACTTCGGCAGGCCCGCGAGCAGCGCCGCCGTGCGACCGAGCGTGAGGCCCTGGTCGCCGATCTGCGTGGTCGCCGCGATGGCGACCTCGTCGACGCGCTCCGGCGGCAGCTCGGGGTGCCTGCGCAGCAGCTCACGGATGACCTTCACGATGAGGTCGTCGGCACGGGTCTCGGCGAAAATGCCCTTCGGGCCGGCCTTGCCGAACGGCGTGCGGACGCCGTCGACGAAGACCACGTTCCGAACGCGTGCCGGCGCTGCTGGTGCGGCCACGGCGTCTCCTCCACTTGTGGTGACAACTCTGTCCACCGGGCAGGGGGTGCGCGACATCCCTACCGGTCGGTAACGCCAACTCTAACCCTAGTTACTGGTGAGTAACCACAGTGGCACCCCTGTCAGTTGTGTCACACACCTTGCGCACGATCAGGAACAGCGGCAACCCGACCGGAGCCAGCAGGATCGTGATCACCAGAACGGGTGCCATCACCAGCGGGTGAACGTTCAGGCGGCGCCCCTCCAGGTACATCCAGCGCCCGACGAACAGGTCCCACGCGATCATGTGCGCCCACACCAGCGTCGCGCCGACCTCGGTGCTCATGAACTTGGCCAGTGCGGGCAGCTCCGGTCGCGTGACCAGCGGCAGCAGCTCCGGCAGCACCGGGATCATCAGCAGGACGTAGATCGCCACGACCGGCAGGATGATCAGGTACGACTCGGCGATCCTCTTCGTCCACGACCAGTTGGGCGCGAAGATCATCAGCGCCCAGAACGGCGCGGCCAGCACGAACGTCAGGCTGAACAGGGTGGCGGTCATGCGTTCACGAGCTCCTTGTTGTTGTTCTTGTTTTGCGGCTGCAGCGCCCACGTCACGCCCAGAGCGGTCGCGACGACCAGGGCGGCGGCAACGGTGAGAGTGAGCGCGTCAGGGTTGATGAGTGACTGGCCGCGCAATGCCTGCCAGGTGACGAGGACGGTCAGGCCGAGGTAGCCGCCGCTGAGCACCCACGCGAGGCGCGCGTTGGCCCACCGGCCGGCGAAGAAGATCAGCAGGGGCAGGATCTGCACCGCGTGCATGCCGATGAAGTGGCCGATGCGCAGGTCGCCGTGCACTGTGCTCCAGCCGGTGAGCGGCATGTACGAGCCACCGTCCGGTCCGCCGATCGAGTGGCTGCCGATCACGCCGCCCTCCCGCGACTGGCCGGCGCGCGGCTGGGTCATCAGGAACCCGACGCTCATGCCGACGAGCGCGACGAGCAGGCTGAGCCGGATCACCCAGCTCTGCGCGGGGTTGTCGAACTTCTTGCGGAACAACAGGATCGCGATGACGAGGCTCGTGCTGAACAGGACCATCGCCAGCAGCCCCATGGCGCCGAACAACGCCCCGTCCAGCGGCGTCTCGAAGTTGAAGTGGCTGCGCTTCCCCCTGGTGACCTGCACGGTGATGATCGCCATCTCGGCGACGCCCGCCGCCGCGAACACGGTGCCGAGCCACCAGGCGATCCTGCGCAGGCGGCCTTCGAGCAGGCTGGTGAACCACGCCAGCGAGGCGCTGTAGAGCGTGAACGACACGGCGAACTTGAACGGCTTGAACCAGATGGGCGAGTCGAGGAGCATCCGGTCGTCCAGCAGCATGCCGAGCGCGGCGATCGGAGTGAGTACGGCCATGGAGAGCGTGAAGAGCATTAACGGCCGGTGCCAGCTGTACGCGGTCTTCAGCATCTGAGCCCCCTGCGACGAATGGATAGCGGCGCTTTCCGCTATCGGAAAGGTACACTATCCATATGCGTGTTGGCGAGCTTTCGAAGAGAAGCGGCGTCCCAGTGGCGACGATCAAGTACTACCTGCGCGAAGGACTGCTGCCCGCCGGCGTGCTGACCAGCCCGAACCAGGCCCACTACGACGACGAGCACCTCCGCCGTCTACGGCTGGTGCGCGCGCTCGTTGACGTCGGCGGCCTCTCCATCGCGGCGGTGCGCGACGTCCTCGCCGCCGTCGACACCCGCGACGACTCCCTGCACAACAAGCTGGGCGCGGTGCAGGAGGCCATCACCCAGCCGGGCTCGGTCGAGCTGGATCCGCTCGCCGTCGCGGACGTGCAGGCGTTCTTCGTGCGGCAGGGCGAGCGGGAGTGCGCCGACGTGACCGAAAGCAACGTCACCCACGCGCTGGCCGCCGCGCTGTCCGCCGCCCGCTCGGTCGGGCACGACGACTTCCGCGACCTGCTCGACCCCTACCTGGAGGGGCTGAAGATCATCGCGCAGGCCGACGTCGACTACATCGCGCGGAGGGGTTCGCGCGACGACGTCATCGAGGGCATGGTCGTCGGGACCCTGATCGGCGACGCCGTGCTCAAGGCGGTGCGACGGCTCGCCCACGCCCAGGTGTCGCGCGACGTGATCGGCGACGGCACCCCGGACCAGCCCTCCAACTGATATATCGGCCGATATATCAGTTCGGTGATCTACCTACGGGCCTGTGACCTGCTGCTTAGCAATGACTCTTTGGACTTCGTCGTCAAAAGACTCATTGCAAGGACGCGGTCGGCGTGGGCGGTGAGGCGCTCGTCGTGGGTTATCAAGATCGTGGTGCGGCCGGTGGCGAGGCGGCGCAACGGGCCCAGGAGGCGGTCGGCGGAGGCTGCGTCGAGGCTTGCGGTGGGTTCGTCGAGGACGAGCACCGGCGTGTTGGCGACGATCGCGCGGGCGATGGCGAGGCGTTGGCGCTGGCCGCCGGACAGGCCGTGGCCGTGCTGGCCGATGATCGTGTCGTAGCCGTCTGGCAGGGCGCTGATGAAGTCGTGTGCATCGGCTTCGACGGCCGCGTGGATGACGTCTTGGCGGCTCGCCGTCGCGGAGCCGAACGCGATGTTGTCGTAGATGGTCGTGTGGAACATCTGGGTCTGCTGGCTGACCAGGGCGATGTTCGAGCGGAGCGAGGCGAGGGTCAGGTCGCGGAGGTCGATGCCGTCCAGCGTGATGGCGCCCGCCGCGGGGTCGTGGAAGCGGAGCAGGAGTTTCGCGATGGTCGACTTGCCCGCGCCGGACGGGCCGGTGATGGCCAGCAGTTCGCCGGGGTGGATCTCGATCGTGAAACCTTCCAACACCGGTGACGGGGTGTCTGCATACCGGAAGTCGACGGACTGCATGCGTATCGAGCCGCGGGCGCGAGGCAGGACGCGCGGGCCGTCGGTCAGAGGGGGCTCGGCGTCCAGGAGTTCGATGATGCGTTCGGAACCCGTGGCGGCGGCGGAGGCCATCACGCGGAGCTGGCCCAGTTGCTGGACCGGGGCGTAGAGCGAGCTGAGGATCGCGGCGAACGCCAGGACGCCGCCGAGACTGATGCGGCCGGAAGCGATCTCCCAGGCGCCCAGCCCGATGACGGCGAGCACGCTGAGCGTCTGGGCCAGGTGCACGACCGGGGCGTAGAGGCCGCTGAGCCGGGCGATCGAGAGGTTGGTCGCGAGCATGCGGAGGCCCGCGGACCGAAGGCGCGCGGACTCGCTGGACTGGCGGTTGTAGGACTGGACGACCGTGACGTTGGCGAGGCTCTCTTCGAGGATGGCGGTGATGTCGCCGTTCAACGCGCGCTGCTCGCGGGAGCGGTGGTTGATGTGCTGGGCGAACTTGCGGGTCACCAGCGCGAACAGCGGGACGACCACGAACGCGGCGAGGGCCAGTTCCCAGCTCAGGTAGAGCGCGTAGCCGGCGAAGAACACGACGCTGAACAACGCGGTGATCACCTGGACGACGCCGGAGCCGACGAAGCGTTCGACGGTGTCGACGTCGTCGGTCAGGCGCGCGATCAGGTCGCCGGGACGGCGGCGTTCGAAGAAACCGGGCGGCTGGCGGTGCAGATGTGCGAAGACTTTTGTGCGCAGGCGCAGCAGAAAGCGTTCGCCGGTTCGGGCGGTCAGGTACTCGCCACCGAATACGAGGAAACTCGACAGCATCGCTACTCCGACCCACATCAGGGCCGGGCGCCAGAATCCGGAGATGTCGCCGGAGCGCAACGCGTTGTCGACGATTTTCGCGAACATCGAGACCGCGTAGGCGTCGCACGCGGCCGCGCCCACGAGCAGCACGCTGCCGACAGCGAGCCAGCGCCGGTCGCCGCGGGTGAACGGCCAGAAACGGCGGAAAACGGCACGCGCTGACAAGGCGATTCCCGGCACTGGAGAGCTCCGATCAGGCAAAAGGCCCGCGGCGCGGAGGCGCCGCGGGCCAGGTCGGCCTACTAGTCGCGCGGCGTGCCGCCGACGGGGTTCCTCGGCGTCGCCCACTGGCGCGGGACGCTGCGCGGGATCACGTCGCACGGGTTGGTGCGGGGAGTGACCTGGACTCGGGGGCGAACGATGTCTGCCATGGTTCTGCCTTTCTCTCGAAACCATCGGGTTGATGGCGACGTGGAAAAGGTTAGGGAGCCACCCGTTTCAGCGACGTCTCGCAATGTCGTTATGCCGGTGAAACAACTGTTGTGCGAGGGTGTGAAAACCATGAGGAGGTAGCGATGCGCGTGCTGATCGCCGAGGACGAACCCGTTCTGGCGGACTTCATCGCCGACGGACTCCGGCAGTTGGCAATGGCCGTCGACATCGCGCACGACGGCCTCACCGCGACGGAGAAACTCGCCGGAGACGAGTACGACGTCGTGGTGCTGGACCGGGATCTGCCTGGAAAGCACGGTGACGACGTGTGCCGCGAGCTCATCGCGTCCGGTGTGCGCACGCGGGTCCTCATGCTCACGGCGATGGACGACGTCCGTGAGCGCGTCAAAGGGCTGCGCATCGGCGCGGACGACTACCTCGGCAAGCCGTTCGACTTCGACGAGCTCGTCGCGCGCATCGACGCCCTCGCAAGGAGGAGCACTCCCGCGGCGCCGCCCGTGATGCGGCACGGCGGCATCGAGATGAACACCGCGCTCCGGCAGGTTTCGCAGAACGGGCGTTTCTTGTCGTTGTCCGTCAAGGAGTTCGGCGTGCTGCACGCGTTGATGGCGGCCAACGGGGCGGTGGTCAGCGCCGAGGACCTGCTGACGAGCGTGTGGGACGAGAACGCGGACCCGTTCACGAACGCCGTGCGCATCACGATGTCCCGCCTGCGCGCCAAGCTCGACGACGCGAGCGCCATCGAGACCATCGCCGGCGTCGGCTACCGGTTGCGCGGTGCCCAGACATGAGACGGATAGCAGGCAGAATGTCGCTCAGGTCCCGGCTGACGATCGTCCACATCGGACTGTTCCTGGTCGCCAGCACGATCGTCGTCACGTTCGTCTACTTCGCGAACCGGGCGATCATCCTGCGGCTCGAACGGGCGGTGACTCCGCGGATGTACATCTCCGAGGACGGCCCGAAGCAGCTCGGCGAGATGGTGCCCCGCGACCAGGCCTGGGACGAGGCGCTGGCCGGGCTGCTGTGGCAGTCGGTGCTGACGTTCCTGCTGATGGGCGCGGTCGCGGGGCTGCTCGGCTGGTGGCTCACCGGGCGGGCGTTGCGCCGGGTCGACGCGGCGTTCGCGGCGCAGGGCCGGTTCATCGCGAACGCCTCCCACGAGCTGCGCACGCCGCTGACCGTGACCAGGACGCTGGTGCAGGTCGGCCTGTCGTCTTCGGACCCCGGACGCGTGCAGCGAGCCCGGGAAGAGCTGCTGCGCAGCAACGACAGGTCCATCGCGTTGATCAACGGTCTGCTGCACCTCGCTCGTGGCGAGCAGGAGCTGCGGACGCGGGAACGGGTGCGGCTCGACGCCGTCGCCGAACGCGTCGCGAGCGAGATCACCGGCCCGATCGACTTGCGCGTGGCCGCGGTGGAGGTGCTCGGTGACGAGCTGTTGCTGGAGCAGCTCGTGCGCAACCTGCTCGACAACGCGGTGCGCTACAACGCTCCTGGCGGCACGGCGTCGGTGCGGGTCACGCCGTCCGGACATTGGGGCAGGCTGACCGTGGAGAATCCCGGCGAGGTCGTGACGGACGCCGATCTGCTGTTCGAGCCGTTCCACCGCGGGGCGAGGCAACGCACCGGGCCGGACGGCGCCGGGCTCGGGCTGTCCATCGTGCGTGCGGTGGCTGTCGCGCACGGCGGGCGAGTGCAGGCCGAGGCTCGTGATGGTGGCGGGTTGATCGTCACGGTGGAAATTCCTCGTTCAAGTTGAAAGACCGGGTGTCCTGCCGGACATGTCCCGAGGTGGAGCAGGTGGACGTGGAACCGCGCCGAACGGGGTTCGAGGCTGTCGCGCAGGAGTTGATCGAGCCGCTGCGCCGGTACCTGGCGCGGCGGACCGATCCGGCGACCGCGGAGGACGTGCTGTCCGAGACGCTGCTGGTCGCGTGGCGACGCCGGGCCGAGATGCCGACCGAACCGCTGGCCTGGGCATACGCCGTGGCGCGCAACTGTCTCGCCAACGCCGAACGGGCACGCCGCAGACAGGACCGGCTGCTCGTGCGGATCTGGCAGGTGGCGAGACCACCCGAGTACGCGCCCGCTCGTGACGACCCGGATCCGGCGCTCGCCAGGGCGTTCTCGCGGCTGTCGGCCGTCGACGCCGAGCTGGTGCGGCTCTGGGCGTGGGAAGAGCTCGGACCGGCCGAGATCGCCCAGGTCGTGGGCCTGAGCGCCAACGCGGTCAGCATCCGCCTGCATCGCGCCCGCAAGAAGATGAAGTCCGTCTTGGACGAGGAGGGAAGCGGCCATGAGTGACGGTGTGAGCGACGGGGACCTGCGCGACCGCATGCGCCGCGCTGATCCGGCAGCGTCGTTGCGCCCGTTGCCGGAGGACGAGGCCAGGAGGCTCGTGGCCGGCGCCGCGCTGGATTTTCCAGTGGTGCGCAAGTCGTATACCAGGCGTGTACCAGTGCTCGTCGGGGCTGCGGCCGTCGTCGCGCTGGCCGCTGGCGCGGTCGTGCTGGCCACTGGCGGAAGCGGGCACTCGCCGGACTGGAGGATCGCGCAGCCTCCGTCGGATTCCAGCCAGTCCGGTCTCGCCACGGGTTCCGGTGTGCCGGACGGCAGTGGGGACGGACAACCCAGGACCAGCAGTCAACCGCGTTCCACCAGCGGGACCACGTCGGTGCCCGTGCCGCCGGTCAGCCCGAGCCCGTCGGAAGGCCGCAAGACGACGATCGCCGTGCTGACGGACGGCCCGCAGGACCCCGACGTCCGGTGCCGCAAGCCGGAAGCCGCGTTCCTCGCCGAGCACGCGGGCATGGCGTTCGAGGCGACCGTGCTGAAGATCGAGGGCAACGTCGTGACGCTGCAGGTGCAGCACGCGTGGATCGGCCAGGCCGACGTCATCGAGGTCAAGAACACCACCGCTTCTCCGGTGCTCGCCGGGTTCGAGCCCGAGGTCGGCAGGAAGTACCTCGTGGCCGCGGCCGACGCTCAGGTGATGGGCTGCGGTTACAGCGGTCTCGACGAGCCTGATCTGCGGGCGGTCTACGACGAGGCGTTCCCGAAGCGGTGAAACGACGAGGCGCCCGGCAGGAAGCCGGGCGCCTCGCGGTCACTTGGTCAGATAGGCGTTGATCACGGTCTGGGTGACCGAGTCACCACCCTTGCTCACCGCGGTGGCCCGCAGCGACACGCTTCCGCCCATGGCCGGGTTGGTCACGAACATCGAGTCGCCGATGACCAGGGCCTTCTGCCACGTGGTGCCCTTGTCGTAGGAGACTTGAGTGGTCAGCGACTTGTGCTGTCCACCTTGGACGGTCAGCGGGATGCGCTGGAGCCGGTGTGCGGGCAGGGTTCCGTCGAGGGCGAGCTCCGGCGTGAACCGGACCATCGACAACGGGATCTGCGCCGGACCCTCGGTGCGGGCGGAGTTGAAACCCCACGTCGTGGTGACCGAGGTGCTGATCGCCGCCACACCCGAACGGTTCGCCGTGGTGGTCAGCTCGTACCGGCCAGGAGTCTCGGGCAGCGAGAAGAACGTCTCCAGGTCGAGCGGCCGGTCGGTCGAGTCGATCACCTTGTCGCCCAGCTTCAGCACCGTCGACCCCGACTCCACCGCCGAACCGCCGGGGCGGCCCTGCCCGTCGGTGAAGAACGGCAGGCTGCCGAAGAGGACGTCGCCGTCGCGGAACAGGCCGACGCGTCGTTCACCGGACAGCGCGGGACCGAAAACGCCGGTGTTGAACGTCTTCCGGTAGGTCCGGCCCGGCTTGAACTGTTCCTCCGCGGCGGTCCAGTACGCCTCGGTGGCGTCACCGTTGTCCTGCTCGAAGCGAAAGCCCCAGGTGTGGCTGGGGGAGTACAGGTGCATCTTTCGCTTGTGCGGCAGGGGATACCCGAACGCGACGCCGAACACCGGGTTGTCGCCGAGCGCGGCCTCCGCGTGCAGGAAGCCGGTGCGTCCCTCGGCGGTGGCACCCGCCGAGGCCTCGATGGTCACGAGATCCTTGGCCTGCAGGTGTTTGCGGTAGCCGGTCCAGAACTGCGTGAGCGTCGTGGACTGGTCGGCGAGGTGGTACTCGTTGTGATCGGCGCCGGTGTAGGAAGCGACGACGAGCTCGTTCATCTCGCCGGGCTTTCCGGCCGGGCCGACGTGCGCGGTGCTGAGGACGTTGAGCGGCAGGCCGAGCAGGCCCCAGCCGTACTCCATCGACGGCACCTTGTGGCCGACCCTGATGTACGAGTGGCGCTCGGCGGGGTTGTCCGGCAACGCGATGTCGACCGGCTTGGCCTGGCGGGCGTCCAGCGTGATCGTGGTGTCGGCGGTGATCTCGAAGTTGGTGCCGTTGAACCAGTTGTATCCGGGGTTCGGCTGGTCGGGACCGACCCACTGGCGTGCGCTCAGCAGGTAGCGGCCCTTGGGCACGCGCAACGTCTCCAGGCCGGTGCCGAGCTGGTGGAACGTGCCTTTCGCGTCGCTCGTGACGCCCTGCAGGTCGGTGCGCCAGTCCGCGGCGGGCTTGCCGTCGCGGCCGATCGCCTTGATCGTGACGCTGTAGCGCTCGGGTTCGCGCGTCACAGCTGCTGGTGTGACAACGGTTTGGCCGCCGCCACTTGCGTTGATGTACGCGCTGAACGTGCCGGACGCGTCGCCGCCCAGCCTCGTGTCAGCGGTGATCTTCGTGCTCGCGGCGCCGTGCGCCGGGACGGTCAGCTTCGTGTCCTTGAGCACGAAGAAGCCTTGTGGTGCGGAGGTGTTCATCGCCAGGTCGAGCGTGACCGGCTGGTCGCTTTCGTTGCGGTACAGGACATCCCGCGTGATCGGGGCGTCGTCGTGGTGCGGCCACAACGCCGTGCCGAACGAGACCGAGCCGCTCGTGACGGTCTGCTTGATCGCCTTGGCGACGTCCGTGCGGCCCGCGCCCTGCTCGAACGGGTTGTGCGCGCCCGGTTTCGCGGCCGCCATCAGCGCGGCCTTGAGCTGGTCGCCGCGCCAGTCCGGGTGGACCTGGGCCAGGATCGCCGCCGCGCCCGTGACGTGCGGGGTGGCCATCGACGTGCCGCTCAGCGTCACGTAACCGTCGGCCGGCTTGGGCTGCGTCTCGCCGAGCTTGCCCGCTGCCGCCGCACCGATGCCGACGCCGGGTGCGGTGATGTCGGGCTTGATCGCGCCGTCACCGTTGCGCGGACCCGTGCTGGAGAACGACGCCAGCTTGTCGTCGCGATCGACGGCGCCGACGGTGAGGGCGGCATCGGCGCTGCCCGGTGAGCCGACCGAGTTGGGTCCGTAGTTGCCCGACGCGATGACGAACAGCGTGCCGGTCTCCTGGGAGAGCTTGTTGATCAGGATCTCCATCGGGTCCAGCAACGGGCCGTCGTCGCCGCCGAGGCTCATGTTGACGACATCGGCTCCCTGCGCGACCGCCCACTCGATGCCCGCGAGAATCCCGGACTCGTAACCGGAACCGTCGTCGCCGAGCACCTTGCCGTCGATGATGCGCGCGCCGGGAGCAACGCCCTTGTACTTGCCGCCCGACTTGGCCCCGGTGCCGGCGGCGATGGACGCGACGTGCGTGCCGTGGCCGACGCGGTCGGCGTTGTCGGGGGAGTCGGTGAAGTTCTTCTCCGCGATCTCCTGGGTGGCGAGGTCGGGGTGGGTGTTGTCGACGCCGGTGTCGAGCACGGCGATCTTCACGCCCTTGCCGTCGAACCCTTGTTGCCACGCTTGCGGCGCACCGATCTGCGCGGTGCTGCGGTCGAGCTCGGCCTTGTGCACCGCGTCGAGCCAGATCGTGGGCTGCGCTGAGCGGTGGTTGTCCAGCGACTTCCACAGGCTCGGCGAGGTCACCGTGACGGCGTCGACGCCGATCTTGCTGAACGAACGGGCCCCTGGCAGGCCGGTGCTGGTCGACACGAGCACGCGGAGGCCGTCGTGCTTGGTGTACTCGGGGCGGCTCAGCAGGGCGAGGTCGAACAGGCGCCGGTCGAGTTTTCCTTCCGCGATCGCGCTTTCGGTGTCGGCGGGGATGGCGTAGAAGTGCTTGCCGTCTTCTCTCGTGGAGACCGGGATGTGTTCGCGTCCTGGGGCGGGCTTGAACTCGGTCGGCCTGCCCTTGTCGTCGGTGCGGACCTGGTCACCCGTGACCAGGGTGAGCCAGTGGGCAGTGGGTTTCTGGTCTGTGTCGGCGTTTGCGGTCGGCGTGAACGCCGTGGCCAGCACGAAGCCGGCCACGGCGAAGGGGAGAATTCGTTTCACACAGGGGACATGTCCGTCAGGAGGGGCCGGTCTTTCAGCAGGTGATGCTCGGGAAATTCACTTTTGCCTGGTCGAACTGGGCACGGTTGAACCCGCTGTTGAACGCCTGCTGCGCCATGCCGCTCAGGTCCCGGCCGACGGCGCCGCTCATGAAGTGGACGAACTCACCGGCGTTCATCCGGCGCGTGTCGACCAGGTTGCGGTTGTCGTTCTCCTGCCGCTTCGGGAAGTGCCGGCTACCACACTGCCTGGCGCGCGCCCTCGACGATGTGGCACTCCTTGTGCGAGATGACATCGCGCAGGGTCGCGTTGTTCACGCTCCACCCGTCGTCGCCGACGTCGATCGTGTTGCGGAACCCGGCGAAGTCGTCGAACCGGTTCACCACCGTGCCACCATGGCGTGACAACGTTGTCAGAGCACCGTCGTCTGGTCGGCCAACTGATATATCGGCTTAGCCACACCCCGCCACCTGCTGGTTAGCAATGACTCTTTTGACTTCGTCCGCAAAAGACTCATTGCAAGGGACGCTGCCAGCGGACCTCGCCGTCGTGCCACTGCTCGGTGGCGGCGAGCCCGGCCGAGGCAGCGACGGCGGCCGACGCGTGGTGGCCGGGGTGGATGTGAGCGACGACGGTGCGCACCGGTTGGGCGGCGAGCCAGTCGACGAGCCCCCGCGCTGCCTCGCTCGCGATGCCGCGGCCCTGCCACGGCGTGCCGACGACCCAGGCGATCTCTGCGATCTCGCTGGTGACGGTCGCCTGGACGGTGCCGACGAGGCAGCCCTCGTCGCGCAGCGAGATCACCCAGTTGAGCCATCGTTCGGCCGGGTCGGGGGAGCCTGCGACCAGTCGTTCGTAGCGGGTGTGGAGGGCTTGGGGTGAGAGCGGGGTGCCGCCGGTGAACGCGTGGAGCGCCGGGTCCGACAGCACCGAGACCATCTCCGCAGCGTGCTCGACCCGCAGCGGCAGGAGGTCCAGCCGGTCGGTGCTGATCATGCTGACCTGCCCTTGCAATGGGTCTTTTGCGGACGAAGTCCAAAGTCTCATTGCTAAGGAGCAGGTCAGCAAGGGTGCGGGAAACTGATATATCGGTTCGGTCAGGTGGTGGTGAGCGTTCGCGGCGGGATGCCTGCCCGGCGTAGCGTCGCGGCGAGGACCTCGTCGAGCGGGGTGGCTGTCAGGCCGAACGTCTCGGAGACGCGGGAGGCGTCCACGACGAACGGGCGGTGCGACATGTAGTGGGTCTCCCAGAGCTCGTTCCACAGCGGTGCGGTGGCGCCGAGCAGGGTCAGCTCCCGGTCGGTCATCTCCGCGAGTCGCGGGGGCTCTGCTCCGGCCAACTCGGCGAGCCGCGTCGCCATGGTCTCGACCGAGGTGATGACGACCGGGGCGTGCCACGCATGGCCAAGGGCGCGTTCGTCACGGGCGACGGTGACGAGGGCGCGTGCTGCGTCGCCGATCGAGGTGTAGGAGTGCGGGACGTCCAATGCGGCCGGCACGAGAGCGAGCTGCCCGGCCAGCACCTTGGGCGCCACGAACAGGGTGAAGGTCGAGACGGCGTCGGGACCGACGAACTGGCCGGCGCGCACTTCGGTGACGCGGACGCGGCCCGCGTCGTGCGCGGCCTTGGCCTCCAGCCACATGCGGGCCCGCACGGAGCCTTTGGGGCCGGTCGCGGCCAACGGGTGGTCCTCGGTTACCAGGCCGTCGACTGGGCCGTAGCCGTAGAGGTTGCCCAGCATCACGTAAGCGGCGCCCGTGCGTTCGGCGGTGGCGAGGATGGCGCCGAACAACGGCGGCACGGTCTGCGGCCACGTGTGATAGGCGGGCATGGCGGCGTTGATGATCGTGGTCGCGCCCGCGGCGACGTCGGTCAGCGCGGTGGCGTCGCCCGCGTCGAGGGCGATTCGGGTGACCAGGGGGTGCTCGGGGCCGCCGCCGGAGCGGCTGACCATCCTGACCGGGTCGCCGGACTCGGCGAGCAGGAGTGCGGCGGCGGTGGCCGTGGCACCACGGCCGATGATCACGTGCATGGTCCTCTTTCCGGGAACATGGGATGCGTGGATTCGCTTGATCCACTGTGGTGCGCGCGCCCGGCTCGCGGCACCGGCACGCTTGCCACGTTCCCGGAGGTTCTGGCCATGCATCGGATCGTCTTCGTCGTAGTAGCGCCGGTGTTCTCGTTCGACCTGGCCATCGCGCGGATGATCCTGGACACCGCCGACGGCTACGAGATCAGCGTGTGCACGGCCGACCCGGGACGCGTGGAGGCGGTCGGCGGCCCTGACGTTGTCGTCGACCTCGATCTCGCCGCCGTGAGGCAGGCCGGCACGTGCATCGTGATCGGCGGTGGTGGCCGCGACACCGACCGCCGGGTGCTGGACGCGGTCCGCGCGGCGGCGGAGGCCGGTGCCCGCATGGCCGCGATCTGCACCGGCGCCTTCGTGCTCGCGCAGGCAGGGGTGCTGGACGGGCGGCGCGCCACCACGCACTGGGGGCTGACCGACGAGCTCGCCCGTCGTCATCCCCGCGTGACGGTCGTGCCGGACGCGCTGTACGTCGAAGACGGCCCGGTGCTCACTTCAGCCGGTGCCGCCGCCTGCGTCGAGCTGTGCCTGCACCTCATCCGCACTGACCTCGGCGCTGCGGCGGCCGCCACCGCAGGACGACTGGCGGTGGCCGCGCCTCGTCCGGGTGACCAGCCTCAGGTGGTCGACACGCCACTGCCGGCCACCGAGGACACCTCCCTCGCCGCCACCCGCGAATGGGCGCTGCGCCGGCTCGACGAGCCGCTCACCCTCACGGACCTGGCCGTGCACGCCGGCATCAGCGTCCGCACCCTGACCCGGCGGTTCCACGCCGAGACGGGGCTGAGCCCGCTGCGCTGGCTGTTGCACCGGCGTGTCGACCGCGCCCGTCAGCTGCTGGAGACCAGCACGTTGCCGATGGACCTGGTGGCCCGCCACAGCGGCCTGGGCAGCGCGGACTCGCTGCGGCAGCACCTGGTCCGCCGGACGGGTCTCACGCCGTCCGCCTACCGCCGGTCGTTCAGGACGGCGGAGCGGTCGCGGTCAGAGCCTTGGCCAACGCTTCGAGGGTGAGCTCGATCTGCCACGACCGAGCCCCTCCGTCGCGCAGCACGGTGGCCACGGACTCCGGGGAGAGGTCGGCCGGCGGTTGCCAGCAGGTGCGGCGGACCAGGTCGGGCAGCAGGAGGTTCTCCACCGGGAGGGTGTTGGCCTCGGCGATCGCCGTCAGGGCCGCGCGGGCCGCGGCGAGACGCGCTGCGGCGTCCGGGTCCTTGTCCGCCCAGCGGTTGGGCGGGGGTGGGCCGTCGTGCTGGCCCGCTGGTTCCGGGAGCTCCGACTTGGGCAGATCGGCCGCCTTGCGGACGGCGTTCATCCAGACGCCGGACATGCGGCGCTGGGCCCGGCCGCGGAAGACCGGCAAAGAAAGCAGTTCGGCTTCGGAAGCCGGGTTGCGGGCGGCTGCCTCCATCAGCGCGGAGTCCGGGAGGACTCGGCCGGGGGCGATGTCGCGTTCGCGGGCCACGGCGTCGCGGGCTTCCCACAGCGAACGCACCAGGGCCAGTTGACGCTGGTTGCGCACTCGGTGGATGCCCGACGTGCGCCGCCAGGGGTCGGTGCGGGGGCGCGGCAACGGCGCCGTCCGCACCGCCTCGAACTCCTCGAGCGCCCAGGCGAGCTTGCCCTGGCGCTCCAGCTCGGCTTCGAGAACGTCGCGCAGCTGCACGAGCAGCTCCACGTCCAGAGCGGCGTACGTCAGCCAATCGGCAGGAAGGGGCCGGCGCGACCAGTCGGCCGCGCCGTGCCCCTTCTCGAGCCTGTAACCGAGTAGCCGTTCCACGAGCGTGCCCAGTGCGACACGTTCGAACCCAGCCAGCCTGCCCGCCAGCTCGGTGTCGAACAGCACGCCGGGGCGCAGCCCGAGTTCAGCGAGGCACGGCAGGTCCTGAGACGCCGCGTGCAACACCCACTCAGTGCCATCGAGCGCCTGCACCAGCGGGTCCATCCGACCGCCTAGAGCGATCGGGTCGACCAGCCATGTGCCGGCACCCTCCCGGCGCAGTTGCACCAGATAGGCACGCTGTGAGTAGCGGTAGCCCGAGGCTCGCTCGGTGTCCACCGCGACCGGACCCTTCGCCCCGGCGAGCGCGTCAGCGGCTCGCCGGAGCGCAGCAGGATCGGCGACCACGGGCGGGACCCCATCAGCAGGTTCCGTCAGCGGTACCGGATCTGGTCCGGTTGGTGCGGTTGGCTCGTCGGCGGGTACATCCACAGCGGATGACCCTACGACGATCGCACCACTCACAGGTGTTCTCGGCCGGTTCAGTGCTTCAAAC
Organism: Lentzea sp. NPDC006480; assembly: GCF_040611995.1. Classification (NCBI taxonomy): domain Bacteria; kingdom Bacillati; phylum Actinomycetota; class Actinomycetes; order Pseudonocardiales; family Pseudonocardiaceae; genus Lentzea; species Lentzea sp. NPDC006480. Next base: position 5,897 of record NZ_JBEXPJ010000060.1, on the reverse strand, counting down.
CGGTATCTAACGGATCACGCCGGCACGCATTGCCAGCGCGACCATCTGAGCGCGATCCCCGGTGCCCAGCTTCCGGCCGATCCGCGACAGGTGAGACTTCACCGTCAACGCGGACAAGCTCAGAGCCTCGCCGATTTCCTTGTTGCTCTGGCCATCGGCGACCAGCTGGAGCACCTCGACCTCACGCGCGGAGAGTTCCCGCGGCGTGTTGTCCGTGCCCGGCACCCGAGTACCCGCTGCGAGTACTGGTGCCACGCTCGGATCTGCGTAAACGCCACCATCGAGAACCCTGCGCACCCCGTCGGTGACCACCATCGGAGAGGCGGACTTCAGGAGGTACGCCTGGGCGCCCGCCTGGAAGGCCGACCTGACCGCGTAGGGGTCGTCGGAGGATGCGAGGACCACGATGCGGGGCCAGCCCTGGGCACGGAGTTCCGTGACCAGGTCGATGCCGGTGCCATCCGGCAGACCCAGATCGAGGATCGCGAGGTCGCAAGGACCGGTTGCAAGTGCCCGCGCCCGAGCCTCTGCCACCGATGCGGCCTCATGCACTGTCCCGGCTCCCATCTGCGTGAGCCGAGCTGATATCGCCTCCCTCAGCAGTGGGTGGTCGTCGACCACCAGCACTGAAAAAAGCTCTTCCCGCGGGTGCGGGACCATGTTCGCCGGCAACGAGCCGGCTGGCGTGGTACGAACGGCCTGACCTAAGCCGACGGCAGCCACGTCACTACCTCCCTGGAGTCGGTCGTGCCCCCCGACCGGCACCGGAGACTTTCGTCCAATCAGCCGCGCCACTGATCGACCGAAAGTGGTGTCGTCTGGGGCAGCGTAGCCGCCCATGCGGGTCTACGGGACGATCAATCGGGTATCTATCCCTATTGAGTTGTGACAGATGGACTCATCTGTCACACGATCGGATGACAACTAGATAGGGGGAGTAACACGAGATCCCCTCATGACGACGTATAGGAGTTGGTTGTGCCGAGCCTGACCGGTCCGGAACGAGCGCGGGCGTTGCTGCAGCGTGTACCCCTCGTCGACGGCCACAACGACCTCCCGTGGGCATTGCGGGAGTTCGGTGACGGAACGGGTGAGGACGTCTACACGACCGCCGCGAAGATCGATCTCACGGAACGTCATCCCAGGTTGCACACCGACCTCGTGAAAATGCGCGAGGGCGGTCTCGGGATGCAGTTCTGGTCCGTCTGGATTCCGTGCCGGCTGGCGGGCGACGGAGCCGTGACCGCCGTGCTGGAGCAGGTCGAACTGGTCTACGAGCTGGCCGAGCGCTACTCCGGCCACCTGGGCATCGCCACGACCGCCGCGGAGGCTGAAAAAGTTTTCGCGTCCGGGCGTGTCGCGTCCCTCCTGGGGGCCGAGGGCGGACATTCCATCAACTCTTCACTCGGGGTTCTGCGCGCGCTGCGCCGCCTGGGTGTCCGCTACATGACGCTCACCCACAACGACAACACGCCGTGGGCCGACAGTGCCACTGACCAGCCACAACACGGCGGGCTGACCGAGTTCGGCCGCGACGTCGTCCGCGAGATGAACCGGATCGGCATGCTCGTCGACCTGAGCCACGTCGCGCCGAGCACGATGCACGCCGCGCTCGAGACGAGCGTCAAGCCCGTCATCTTCAGCCACTCGTCGTGCCGCCACGTCGCGGACCATCCGCGCAACATCCCGGACGACGTCCTGGTCAAGCTCAAGGACAACGGTGGTGTGGCCATGATCACATTCGTCCCGAGCTTCGTCGCACCCCGATTCGCTGAATGGGATGCAGCCCTTCGTGACGCGATGACCGCCGCCGGCGAGAACCACGCCGACCTCGGCGCCCGCAAGGTCTTCGGCGAGAAGTGGATCGTCGACCATCCGGCGCCGACCGCGACGCTCGACGACGTCGTCGCGCACGTCGAGCACGCGCGCGAGGTCGTCGGCATCGACCACATCGGTCTCGGCGGCGACTACGACGGTGTCGGGGAGCTTCCGCAGGGACTGGAGGACGTCTCGACCTACCCCAACCTCATCGGCGCGCTGCTCGACAAGGGGTGGTCCGAGGACGACTGCACGAAGCTCGCGGGCGCGAACGTCCTGCGCGTCCTGCGCGACGCGGACGAGAGCTGACCAGCGCTGACTAGCGCTGCCCGAACATGGTGACCCCGACCGGCGGCAGCCCCACGGCTGTCGCCATCAGCTCGTAGAACGCGGTGCCGTGCTCGGCCAGTTCGCCGTCCAGAGCGGTCCAGGACGCGCGCAGCTCCAGGTCATCGGTGCGAGCCGGCCCCGCGATGTCGCCGAACCGGGCCGAGGACGTCTGCGTCACGGTCCCGCCCAGCGCGGTGAACCCGGCGCCGGACTGCTCCAGCGCCTCGGTCAGCCACGACCACCCGACCTCGGGCAGCAGCGGGTCCGACGCGAGCTCGTGGTCCAGCTCCACCCGCACGTACGCCACGACGCGCAGGACACCGCCCCACGCCTCGTCGCCGTCCGGGTCGTGCAGCAGCACGAGCCTCCCGGTCGACAGCTCGTCCGACGGGCCGGTGACCTCAGCCGTCAGCGCGTACGCCCAGGGCGCGAGCCGCTGGGGCGGTCGAACCTCGGTGAGTTCGATCTCGGGCCTGTGGCGAACCGACTTGAGCGTCCCCACCGCCCGGCGGAAGATTTCCGGCTCGGTCACACAACTGACTGTATGCCTCGCAATCCGGCCGGGTGATGGCGGCACGCCGAGACGTGGGACCATGAAAGGGAGATGACTTCCATGGCACCCCTTCTTGTGGCCGCGCGTGGCGGCACCCCGTCGCACACCCCTGTCTGGTTCATGCGGCAGGCGGGACGGTCGTTGCCCGAGTACCGGGCACTGCGCCAGGGCACCGCGATGCTCGACGCCTGCATGGATCCCGAGATGGTCTGCGAGATCACCATGCAGCCCGTCCGGCGGCACGGCGTCGACGGCGCGATCCTCTTCTCCGACATCGTGGTGCCGCTGAAGGCCGCCGGTGTCGACCTGGACATCGTCGCGGGCACCGGCCCGGTCGTCGCGAACCCGGTCCGGACGCTCGATGACGTGCAGGCTCTTCCCGAGCTGCACGCCGAGCAGGTCCAGCCGGTCGCGGACGCCATCGGGTTGCTGCTGAAGGAACTCCCGCAGCAGGTCGCGCTGATCGGGTTCGCCGGAGCGCCGTTCACGCTGGCGAGCTACCTCGTCGAGGGCGGTCCGAGCAAGAACCACGAGCGCACCAAGGCGCTCATGCACGGCAACCCCGAGCTGTGGCACGCGCTGCTGGCCAAGATCGCGGACGTCACCGCGGCCTTCCTGCACGCGCAGCTCGACGCGGGCGTGCAGGCCGTGCAGCTGTTCGACTCCTGGGCGGGCGCGCTGTCCGAGCGCGACTACCGCGAGTTCGTGCTGCCGCACTCCAAGCGCGTCCTCGAGACGATCACCACGGTGCCGCGCATCCACTTCGGCGTCGGCACGGGTGAGCTGCTGCCCGCGATGCGCGAGGCCGGCGCGGACGTCGTGGGCGTCGACTGGCGGCTCCCGCTCGACGTGGCGGTGGACCGGCTCGAGAAGGCCGCTCCCGAACTGCCGAAGCCCGTGGTGCAGGGCAACCTGGACCCGGCGCTGTTCTTCGCGGGCTTCGACGCCGTCGAACGCGAGGTCCGCCGCATCCACGCCGAGGGCAAGGCCGCCGCGGGCCACATCTTCAACCTCGGCCACGGCGTGCTCCCCGACACCGATCCGGAGATCATCACCCGGACCGTCGAACTGATCCACAGCTTGTAATGCACGGAAGAGCGCCGCACGTAGCTGTCGTCGGAGGCGGGATCTCCGGCCTCGCCGCCGCGCACCGGCTGCGGATGCTGCTCGGCCCGGACGCGCGGATCACCGTGATCGAGCAGTCCGACCGGCTCGGCGGCAAGCTGCGCACGACCGAGCTCGCGGGCGTGCGGTTCGACGTGGGCGCGGAGGCGTTCCTGCACCGCAAGCCCGAGGCGCAGGAGCTGATCGCCGAGGTCGGGCTCGCCGATCACGTCGTGCACCCGACGGCGGCCAAAGCCTCGGTACATGCCGCGGGCCGCACGCATCAGCTGCCCTCGCACACGTTCATGGGTGTGCCGGCGAGTGTCGAGGCCGTGCGGCACATGCTGTCGTCCGAGGGCGCGCTGCGGGTCGAGATGGAACCGACGCTGCCGCCGATCGAGCTGCGGGGCGGCGACGTCGCGGTCGGCGCGCTGATGAAGGACAGGTTCGGTCCCGAGGTCGCCGACCGCCTGGTCAGCCCGTTGCTCGGCGGTGTCTACGCGGGCCGTGCGGACGAGCTCGGCCTGCGCGCCACGATGCCGCAGATCGCCACGCTGCTGGACAAGGGCGTCGGCTCGCTGCTCGCCGCGGCCGCCACGATGATGCCCGCGCCGCCGCAGGCCCGTGCCGCGCGGCCGCCGGTGTTCGCCAGCCTGGCCAACGGGGTGTCGTCGCTCGCCGACCGGCTCGCCGAGGTCGCGAAGCCGGTCGTCCGCCTCGGTCTGCCGGTGCGGGTGCTCTCCTGGCAGGGCGACGGCTGGCGCCTGGAGATCGGCTCGGCCGCCACGCCCGAGTACCTGGAGTGCGATGGCGTCGTGCTCGCCGTCCCGGCTCCGTCGGCGCGCAAGCTGCTCTCGGAGATCGCGCCGCAGGTGTCCGCCGCGTACGGCAAGATCGAGGTCGCCTCGATGGCCGTCGTCGCGCTCGCCCTGCCGCCCGGCACCGAGCTGCCGGACCGCTCCGGCATCCTGATCGCGGAGGGGGAGCGGTACTCAGACCGCATCACCCCGTTCACCGCCAAGGCGTTCACGTTCTCCAGCCGCAAGTGGTCGCACTACGGCGAACCGGTCATCCTGCGCGGTTCGGTCGGCCGGCACGGCGAGACGGCGCTCCTGCAGCGCAGCGACGCCGACCTGGTGAAGGCCGTGCGCAACGACCTGCACGAACTGACCGGCGTCAAGGCCGAGCCGATCGACTACGTGGTGCAGCGCTGGGGCGGAGGCCTGCCGCAGTACGGGGTCGGTCACGTCGACCTGGTCGAGACCATCGAGCGCGGCATCGGTCACGTCCCCGGTATCGCGGTCGCGGGCGCCTCGCTGCACGGCGTCGGCGTGCCCGCCTGCATCGCCACGGCGGACTCGGCCGCGGCCCGTGTCGCAGCACACCTGCTGGGCCGAGTTCGCCGTTAGCGAGGCCGTGCCAAGATGGAGCTATGGCACGCCTGAACTACAACGAGCTCAACGACACCATCCGCTACACGATGTGGTCGGTGTTCCGGGTCGAACCGGGCAAGCTCCCTGAGGACCGCAGCGCCGCCGCCGCGGAGACCCAGAACTACCTGGACGCGTTAGAGGGCAAGGGCGTCGTCGTCCGCGGCGTCTACGACCTGGCGGGTCTGCGTGCCGACGCCGACTTCATGATCTGGTGGCACGCCGAGGAGATCGAGCAGGTGCAGGCCGCCTACACGGGCTTCCGCCGCACCCCGCTCGGCAAGGTCTCGACTCCGGTCTGGTCGCAGGTCGCGCTGCACCGCCCGGCCGAGTTCAACCGCAGCCACATCCCGGCGTTCCTCGCCGGTGAGGAAGCGCGCAAGTACGTGTGCGTCTACCCGTTCGTGCGGTCCTACGAGTGGTACCTGCTGCCGGAGGACGAGCGCCGCAAGATGCTCGCGGACCACGGCAAGGAAGCCCGCGACTACCCGGACGTGCGCGCGAACACCGTCGCGTCGTTCGCGCTGGGCGACTACGAGTGGATGCTCGCGTTCGAGGCGGACGAGAGGTGGATCAAGCTGCGCAGCGAGGCCGGGGCGCCGTGCGTGGTGCGCACGGACATCAAGGACCCGGTCGTGCGGGACCGCTGGGGCCGGCCGAAG
>NZ_JBEXPJ010000059.1:0-45197 GCF_040611995.1 Lentzea sp. NPDC006480 | reverse complement strand
GCTGCCACGTGGCGGGACACCGACTTCGTGGTGGCACTGCCTAACCTGACGGCGGCGCTGGTGGTCACGACCGATGGGTATTCGCTGCTCGGTGGAAGTCCGGCCACTTCCAGTCCGCGGTCGGGTAGGCGACACCGTCCTTGTCGAACAGATCCTTGTTGTAGTACAGGACCATCGGGCCGGTGCGGTCCGGCAGCGCCCACGTCTTGCCGTCGCGGTCGTAGGAGTGCGCGGCCCGCTCGCCGAACCTCCCGGCGAGGTCGAGCTTCTCGCCGCCGATGAAGTTGTCGAGCGGCAGCAGCTGGTTCTTGCTGCTGTAGCTGTGCACGGACTCGGCGACCTCGATGAGGTCGGGCGGGTTGCCGTCCGCGATCATCTTGCCGATCTTCGTGCCGTAGTCGCCGTCCTTGACGTGCAACAGCTTGACGTTCACGCCGGCGACGCGGTCGCTCGCGAGGTCGACGCGCTGCTGGTAGGTCCTGGCGTCCTGGTCACTGCCCCACACCGCGACCGTCACCTCGGGTTCGGGCGTGGGCGGCGGTGCGCTGGTGGCACAAGCGGACGCGACCAGACACGCCACGACTGCGGACATGGCTCTGCACGGGCGAAGTTGCCCCATGGAATCCGATCCCCTCGGAAGTTCAGTCGAGCAAATGGGTTTCGAAGGCGAGCACGGCCATGCCGAGGGACACCGGGTTGTCCTGGTGCCCGCCCAGCGCGGTGGTCGTCGCTTCGAAACAGGTGCCGAACGCGTACTCCTTGATCACCGGGATGACCGCTGCCACGAGTGGCTCACCGAGCGCGGCACTGACCCAGCCGCCGAACACGATCAGCCCGGGGTCGAGCAGGGCAACGGCGTCGGCGAGGGCCTGACCGAGCGGACGGCAGAACCGGCCGAGCGTCTCCAGCGCCGTGGAGTCGCCTTGCCGCACGGCTTCCGCGAACCGTGCCACCGTTGCCTCCCGGTCACCGGGCACGAGATGCGGGCTGCCGTCGAGCAGGCCCACCAGTGCGTCGGCGTGCAGGACGGTGTGTCCCACTCCCCCGCGCTGTTCGTCGCGCCGCGCAGCAACCGGCCGCCGGACACCACTCCCAGTCCGGCTCCGGTGCCCAGGTCGGCCACGATCACGTCGTCCTGGTCCCGCGCCGCGCCGAACGTCTGCTCGGCCAGCGTCAGCGCCTTCACCGGCTGATCGAACACCACTGGCACGTCACAACGTCGTTCGAGCAGCGCCCGGAAGCCGTGCTCCGGCAGACTGACCCCGACCGCGCGGACCGGCGCCTCGTAGACCTGCCGCCGAACCGCGCCGACAGCCTCGAGAACCCGCTCCGCCACAGCGTCCGGCGCGCTCTCCAGCACTGGCACCCGTTTCCGGGCCAGCCGCGCCATCGCCTGGTCGAACAACTCCGCCGTCACGTGCGTCTCGGTGACGTCCACCCCCACGACCAGCGAACCGCCGCCGCGCAACGTCAGCTGCGCGGCAGGACGCCCACCGGTGCGCGGGCCCGCCGTTTCCTTGAGGAATCCGGCTTTCGTCAACTCACCGGTGATGGTGCCGATCGTGGCGACGGACAGGCCGAGCCGGCTCGCCAACTCCTGCCGGGTCCGCGGCTCGCCACCGTAGAAGCACCGCACGACCTCGACGCGGTGTGCCCGCCGCAGATCGCCCGAATGCCTCAGTCGCATGAACCTGTTCCTCGTACCGCGCTCCGATCGGGCACAGTACGTGATCTTCATTGGTTTTTGAAGAGGTTCTTTCAACGGTCAGCAGAAGTGTTATCGATGCGCTCACCAGGATGTTTGCCGCGTCAAACACGTACGCGGCCCACTCAGGTCCGGCCACACTGCGTGAACAACGACCCGTTGACTCCGCAGCCTCGCCACTCCAAGATGTCAACGCTCACATCTGCGCCCCTCTTCCCCCTCCAGTCCCCCCTGCTAGCTGGAAAGTGAGCCGAAAACAACGATGTTAACGTTCACACGCACGCTGGTTCTGACCCTTGCTCTCAGCTCGGTGACCGCAGTCGGCGAGACCCCTGCCCTCGCCGCGCCCGTCACGCAGAACCAGGTCACCGTGCCGTCCGCGCCCATGGGCTGGGCCTCGTGGAACACCTTCTTCGAGAAGATCGACCACACGGTGATCAAGGCGCAGGCCGACGCCATGACCTCGTCCGGGCTCGCCGCCGCCGGCTACCAGTACATCAACATCGATTCGGGCTGGTGGCAGGGAACCCGGGACGCGGGCGGCAACATCACGATCGACGAGGCCCAGTGGCCCGGCGGCATGAAGGCGATCGCCGACTACATCCACGGCAAGGGGCTCAAGGCCGGCATCTACACCGACGCGGGCCGCAACGGCTGCGGTTACTACTTCCCCACGCCCGGACCGCCGCACGCGGGCACCGGCAGCGAGGGCCACTACGACCAGGACATGCTGCAGTTCTCGAAGTGGGGCTTCGACTACGTCAAGATCGACTGGTGCGGCGCGGACGTCGAGAAGCTCGACGCGCCCAGCACCTACCAGGCGCTCAGCGACGCCGTGACGAAGGCGAGCGCGGCCACCGGGCGGGAACTGGTGCTGTCGATCTGCGAGTGGGGCAAGAACGACCCGTGGAACTGGGCGCCGGGCATGGCTCCGTTGTGGCGCACCGGCACGGACATCATCTACTCGCACGAGACGCCGTCGATCGGCATGGTCTACAACAACTTCGACAAGAACCTGCGGCCGACCGCGCAGCACACGGGGTACTACAACGACCCGGACATGATGATGATCGGCATGCCGGGGCTGTCCGCGACGGCGAGCCGCGTGCACATGAGCCTGTGGGCGGTCGGCGGGTCACCGATGCTGCTCGGCAACGACCTGACCAAAATGGACGATCAGACGATCTCCGTGCTGACCAACCGCGAGGTGGTCGCCGTGGGCCAGGACCCGCGCGGGCTGCCCGCCGTCGAGGTCGCCGAGGACGTCCGCGACCAGCAGGTCTACGCGAAGGTGTTGTCCGGCAACGGACGACGGGCGGTCGCACTGCTCAATCGAACGTCGTCGAACGCGACCATGACGGTGCGGCTGGCCGATCTGGGACTGTCCGGCCGGATGGCCGCGGTGCGCAACCTGTGGACGGGTGCCGCCACTCCGGTCACCACCGGCAGCTACCGCGTCAGCGTGCCGGCGGGCGACGCGGTCCTGCTGTCCGTGGCGGGCGTGGAAGCGAGCGCCACCACCTACCCCGTCGAGAACGGCCGCGTCACCGGCGTCAACGCCAAGGCGGGTGGGCTCGCAGTCGCCACGATCGAGTACGCCAACGGTGACCGGACCGCCCGCAAGACCACTCTGCAGGTAAACGGCGGACAGGTCCCCACCGCGGTCGCGTTGCCTCCCACGGCCCGCGGCACAGTGTCGTTGATCATCTCGCTGGCCAGGGGCATCAACTCCCTGACCGTGCCCGGAGCCACGGCCGTCGAGATCCGGGAACTCCCCGGCACCGCCGGAACCGAGGTGATCGGCGCGCATTCCGGCCGTTGTGCGGACATCAACCGCAACACCATCACCAACGGCACGCAGGCACAGCTGTGGGACTGCAACGGCGGACAGGCGCAGACGTTCACCTACAACGCCCGCAAGGAGCTCGTGGTGTACGGCAACAAGTGCCTCGACGCGTGGGATCACGGCACCACGAACGGCACCATGGTCGCGATCTACGACTGCACCGGCGGCGCCAACCAGCAGTGGGACTTCAACGCCGACGGCACCATCACCGGTGTGCAGTCCGGCCTGTGCCTAGACGCCTACAACGCGGCCACGGTCAACGGCACGAAGCTCGTGCTGTGGTCGTGCAACGGCGCCACGAACCAGAGGTGGACACGCGACTGACGGCTACTTGATCCGCACGCGCGCCCACCACCAGGCTGGGGAAGTTCCTTCCCTGCCAACGAGGAGCCAGCTGTGGCGAGCAAGTCGAAACACGTGTCCCGCCGTGCGTTCGTCGCCGGGACCGCGGCGGTGGCGTTCACCGCGACCACGACCGATCAGGCACGAGCGGAGACCGAGGCGGGCTTGATGCTCTGGTACACCAAGCCGGCGACCGACTGGGAGTCGGAGTCACTGCCCATCGGCAACGGCGCGCTCGGTGCGAGTGTGTTCGGCGGCGTGGCGAGCGAGCTGCTGCAGTTCAACGAGAAGACGCTCTGGACCGGTGGGCCGGGATCGCCGGGGTACGACTTCGGGAACTGGAGGACTCCGCGGCCCGGCGCGATCGAAGAGGTCCAGCGTCGAATCGACGTCGACGGCCAGGCCGAACCGAAATGGGTCGCGGGCAAGCTCGGCCAGTCCCGCAACGGTTACGGCGCATACCAGTCGTTCGGCGATCTCGTGCTGACGCTCGCGAACGACCCCGGCACGGTGAGCGGCTACCGGCGGCACCTCGACATCGCCGACGCCGTCGCCGCGGTGAGCTACACCTCCGGCGGAGTGCGCTACACGCGCGAGTACTTCGCCACCGCACCGGACAACGTGATCGTGGCCCGGCTGACCGCGGCCAAGCCGGGCCGGCTCAGCTTCACCACGGCGGTTCGCCCGCCGTCGAACCGCACCGCGACGATCACCGCGCGGTCCGGCCGGATCACCCTGGCCGGGCGTCTCAACGACAACGGGCTCCGGTTCGAGTCGCAGGTCAAGGTGATCAACCACGGCGGCACCCGCACCGACAACGCGGACGGCTCCGTGACCGTGCGCGGCGCCGACTCCGTGCTGCTGATCCTGGCCGCGGGCACCGACTACGCCCTCCGCCACCCCACGTACCGGTCCGGCGTGCACCCGCACAACGCGGTCACGCAAAGGGTGGACCGGGCGGCGGCCAAGGGATTCGACCGGCTGCGCGCCGACCACGTCTCGGACCACCGCGAGCTGTTCGACCGGGTGCGCCTCGACGTGGGCCAGCAGATGCCGGACCTCCCGACCGACGAGCTGCTGCGCGGCTACCGCGACGCGAACACCCCGGCCGCACACCGCAAAGCGTTGGAGACGCTGTACTTCCAGTACGGCCGCTACCTGCTGATCGCGTCTTCACGGGCCGGATCACTGCCCGCGAACCTGCAGGGCGTGTGGAACAACTCGGCGACACCGCCGTGGAGTGCCGACTACCACACGAACATCAACCTGCAGATGAACTACTGGCCGGCCGAGACCACGAACCTGTCCGAGACCACGGCACCTCTGTTCGACTACGTGGACTCGCTGGTGCCGCCCGGTGAGGTGACCGCGCGGGAGATGTTCGGCAACCGCGGCTGGGTGGTGCACAACGAGACCACGCCGTTCGGCTTCACCGGTGTGCACGACTGGGCTACGGCGTTCTGGTTCCCGGAAGCAGGCGCCTGGCTGGCCCAGCACTACTACGAGCACTACCTCTTCACCGAGGACGAGTGGTTCCTGCGGGTGCGGGCCTATCCGCTGCTGAGGTCGCTCTCGCAGTTCTGGATCGACGAGCTCGTGGCGGACCCGCGAGACGGCAGGCTCGTGGTGAACCCGAGCTACTCCCCCGAACAGGGACCGTTCTCCGCGGGCGCGTCGATGTCGCAGCAGATCGTGCACGACCTGCTGACCAACACCGCAGAGGCCGCGACCGTCCTGGGCGACCGCGAGTTCGCCGCGCAGGTCAAGTCCACTGTGGACAAGCTCGATCCCGGACTCCGCGTGGGCTCCTGGGGTCAGCTGCAGGAGTGGAAATCGGACTGGGACGACCAGACGAACACCCACCGGCACGTGTCCCACCTGTTCGCGCTGCACCCCGGACGGCAGATCACGCCGCGGCAGGATCCCGCGCTGGTCAAGGCGGCACGGGTGTCGCTCACCGCGCGCGGCGACGGCGGTACCGGGTGGAGCAAGGCCTGGAAGATCAACTTCTGGGCACGGCTGCTGGACGGCGACCACTCCCACAAGATGCTGACCGAGCTGCTCGCGACCAGCACGCTGAACAACCTGTGGGACACCCACCCGCCGTTCCAGATCGACGGCAACTTCGGTGCCACGGCCGGAATCGCGGAGATGCTCCTGCAGAGCCACCGCGGCGTCGTGGACATCCTGCCCGCACTGCCGGGCTTCTGGGACACCGGCTCGGTCACCGGCCTGCGGGCGCGTGGCGACGTGACGGTGGACATCAAGTGGCTCAACGGAAAACCGACGAGCATCCAGCTCACGGCGGGCCGGAGCGGGCCGCTGACGGTGTCGAACGCGGTCTTCGAAGGCCGCTACGAGGTGTTCCACGCCCGGACCGGCCAGCGGGTCGAAGTTCGTGGCGTGGGCGAGGAAATCACCATTGACGCCACCCGCGGCACGACCTACCTCGTGCGCGCGCTGGCTTAGGAGCGACATGCGACGATCCACCCTGCTGGTCATCCCGGTCGTGCTGGCGACACTCGCGCCACCCACGGCCACCGCCGCTCCCGGCGGCACCTTCGAGGTGCTGAGCTACAACGTGGCGGGGCTGCCAGAAGGCCTGTCCTCTGGCCACCCCGCGGTGAACACGCCGTTGATCAGCCCCCGGCTGGCGCCGTACGACGTGATCAACGTTCAGGAGGACTTCAACTACCACGCGGCCCTGTACGCAGGTGACAACCACGCGTACCGCACGCCCACGAGCGGCGGGGTGCCGTTCGGCAGCGGTCTGAACACGCTGTCCCACCTGCCCTACAGCGACCTCGAACGCACGAAGTGGTCGTCCTGCAACGGCACCGACTGCCTGACGCCGAAGGGCTTCTCGTACAAGCGGATCAGCCTGGCCGACGGAGTGTCCGTCGACCTCTACAACCTGCACCCCAACGCCGGCACCGAGACCGCCGACCTCGCCGCGCGCCGGTCGAACATCAGCCAGCTGTCGCGGTTCATCGCGGCGAACTCCGCGGGCAACGCGGTCATCGTCATGGGTGACACCAACACCCGCTACACCCGCGCGGACGACAACATCCGCGAACTGGTCAGCACCAACGGTCTCACCGACGCGTGGGTGCAGCTCGAACGCGGCGGCCAGGCACCGGCGGCGGGCAGCCCGGCGCTGGTGTGCGACCCGGCGGCGCTCAACGACCAGTGCGAGGTCGTCGACAAGATCCTCTACCGGGGCAACCGGCAGATCACCCTGACCGCACGGGACTACCGCAACGAGAACGCGGCTTTCGTGGACGCCCAGGGCAAGCCGCTGTCCGACCACTACCCGATCGCCACGAGGTTCGACTGGACGGCCAGCGACTCGATCAAGCTCAGCGCTGAGGCCGGTGGCCCGCACGGCACCCCGTTCACCGATCTCGCGGCGGTTGATCTGGGTGCCGTGCGCACGCTCACATTGCGTGGTGGCAGCAGACTCGACCAGATCGCGTTCACGACGGCCAACGGCACGACGTTCAGCCACGGCGGCAACGGCGGCTCCGCGTCGACCCTGACGCTCGAACCCGGCGAGCACCTCGTGTCCGCGAAACTGAGCCAGGGCAAGTACGACGGCCACACGCGGGTGTTCTCGGCGGCGTTCACCACGGACCGGGGACGCACCCTCTCAGCGGGGCAGCAGACCGGTGAGACGCTCACCGTCACCGCGCCCGCCGGGTGGCGCATCGCCGGGTTCACCGGCAGGTCAGGCGACGAGGTCGACCGTCTGGGTGCGATCTTCGCTCCTCGGTGACCGCACGCCGACCATCACGCTCCAGAGGAGATGGCCGGCGAAGTTGACGACGTCCGCGCCCGGCACGTCCAACGGGCGCGGACGATCGCCACCGTCCGAGGGCCACGCGGTTGCTGCTCGGCGCGCCGACAGAACGGTTCGTGTGGGAACTGGACAGGGTTCTCGACGGGTTGGCCGCTAGCGGACAGGCGCGTTGCGAGCCGTGCGGATCACACGGTCGTGGTCGGCCACGGACATCAGCCCCTCACCCACCCAGCGCCGTGCCACCGCGGTCACCCGGTCCACGAACACGCTCTTGGCCGAGAACGGCGCGGCCACCCACACCTCGTCGAGGAACGTCGATCCGTCCGCGCGCGCCGGGTTCGCGACGCCGGAGTCCACGCCCGCGAACACGATTCTCGGCTCCGCGCGGCGGAAGTACGCGTGGAAGGGGTGTTCGGTGCCCTCGAAGAACGGCGCGAGCTCGACCTCGCCGAGCCGGAAGTGCAGCGGGCTGCCCGCGATCGGCTGGAGGTTGCCCGCCAGGTCACCGGACAGCGCCGCGCGGCCCAGCAGGCCGAGCTCCAGGAACTCCCGCCGTGCGTCCCGGGCCACCAGGGTGATCGGGCCGTACCTCAGCGACTGCACGAGCGGCTGGTCGGGCGTCCGCTCGGCCTGCAGCGCGAACGGCATCCGCACGCGCACAACATCCCCGTCGCGCCACCACCGGGACAGCGTGACGTAGGTGCCGGGCAGGGCGTTGAGCCGCTGCCGTTCGCCGTTGACCGTCACGGTGAACTCCCCCGCCCACGCCGGCACCCGCAGCGACAGGTCGAACCGCGCTCGACCGGTGATCCGCAGGGTGGTGCCCTGTTCGAACGGGAACCCGGTGGTCTGGGTGAGGGTGACGCCCTTCCACTTCAGCACCGACGGGCTGTAGAGGTTCACGTACAGCCGCGAGTCGTCCGATGCGCGGAAGTACACCGAGTCCTGATACTTCGTCGCGCTCTCCATGCCCGTGCCCTCGCAGCACGTCGTGCCCTGCTTCGGCGTGAAGTCCCGCACGGCACCCGGCGTGAGGCCGATGAAGTAGGTCATCAGCGGCAGCTCGGCGTCGGCACGGTCCTGTTTGGACCCCAGGACCTGGTTGTACAGCGCGCGTTCGTAGTAGTCGAAGTACTTCGGCGACTGCTCGTGCAGGAAGAGCTGCCGGCTGAGCTTCAGCATGTTGTGCGCACAGCAGGTCTCGGCCGTGGCGTCGGTCAGCGATCCCGCGATGACACCGCGCGCCTTCCAGAACTCACCCGTACTGGTCCCGCCGATGCCGAACATGCGCGGCGGCACGACCATGCCCCAGAAGTTCTTGGCCGCCAGCCAGTACCGCTGCTCACCGGTGGCCTCGTACAGCCGGACGAGGCCGGTGAAGATCGGGATGTGCTGGTTGGCGTGCAAACCGTCGAGCACGTCCCGGTTCTCGGCACACGCGGTGATCAACGAGTCGAGGTCGAACAGCCGGGCCAGCTCCAGGTGCTTCCCGGTGATCGTGTGCAGATCCGTGATCGCCTCGACGACGCCGCCGTACTCGCCGCTGGAGAAGATGCCCCACATCCGCTGCCGCACCTCGGCGGACAGCTTGCCCAGCCGCGAGTACATCCAGTCGCACAGCCCGTCCGCGAGATCCAGCGCCCGCGCGTCCCGGGTGTTGCGGTAGGCGTCCAGCAGACCCTTGAGGATCTTGTGCGCGGTGTAGTAGGGCGCCCACACGGTGAGGTAGTCCGGGCGCGTCATCGTTTCCAGCGCGATGAACTGGGTTTCCGGGTAGGCGGCCAGGAAACCGGGATGGCTCGGGCCGCCCCACGTGCGTTTCAGCGTCGCGTGCCGCCCACGTCCGGACGCGTCGGCGAAGGTTCCGCCAGCCGTCTCGTCGAACGCGTAGGAAGCCAGGTCTCCCTTGAGCGGCAAGCTGATCTCGGCCTCGGTCAACGCGCGGGAGAACAGGTGCACGTCCTCGAGCGCACCCGCGAACACCGGGTCGCCACCGAAGTGCGACCGCCCCAGCCAGTGGTGTGCCAACGCTCCCAGCGCGGCGGGGTTCAACGACATCGCCGTGTTCACGCCCACCCGCACACCGTTGACGTACAGCGTGCCGGTGGCGCCCGCGATCGTCACCGCGATGTGGCTCCACTCGTTCAACGGCAGCGGCGTGGTGGCGTTGATGCCCTGTTCGGCTCCCGGACCGTTCGACGTGATGGCGAAGCGCGGCACGCCGTCGCCGTTGCGGGCGGCCAGGTACAGGTAGCGGGTGTTGTCGTTGCCGAAGTCGAAGATCCGCGCCCAGTTCGCCTGGTGCGACGGGCGCACCCACGCTGTGAACGTGAACATCGCGGGCAATGGTTCGGCCGGCAGGTCGACGAACTGGTAGGAGCCGCGCACTTGTTCCACCGCCCGGCCCAGCTTCCCCGGCACGCTCAGCACCTGCGGATCGCTGCGCAACGCGGCCCGGCATGCCGTGAGGGCGCCCAGCATCGTGCGGATCTTCTCCAGGTACACGGAGTCGCCGGTGCTGCCGTACGCCTGGGACAGCATCGACAGGAAGTGCCCGGTGTAATGGCCGCGGAGGTTGCCGTTCGCCTCGCCGTCGAGGCCTTCCCAGCCACCAGGTGCGATGGCGCCCAACGTGTCCAGGCCCGCGTTGGCCCGGAACACCTGCAGCAGCCGGTTCACGTCGTAACCGCGGGCGTAAGCCAGGACGAGGTCGCGCTTCTTCGAGAACACACCCTCGGTCAGCGCGACCTCGGACAGCGCGAACGGGCTCAGGTTTCCGGGCGCGACGGCGTTCGGAGCAGCCATGGCCTCACCCGCCGTCGCACCGAGCAGAGGCACGGCGGCGGCCAGGGAGGTCGCCTTGAGGAAGTCCCGCCGTGCGAACCCGTCCGCCATGCGCCTGCTCCTCACGCCTCAAAATGTGAGCGCTAACATAGGGCGCGCACACGGTGGCGTCAACGCTTCCCGCGTGGTTCGGCGAGCCGCTGCCGCACCACTTCGGCCTCCGGCATGTGCAGCGAGTCGTAGATCGGCAGGGCGGCCTCCCACAACCGGCGAGCCTCCGCGACCTCGCCGATGTCCACCCGCGCCGCCGCGAGGTCGTCCAGCGACCTGGCCACCTGCTCGCGATCTTCCATCTCCTCGGCGTGCGCCAGCGCGTCCCGGTGGTACGCCAGTGCCTCGGCGTGGCGGCCGGCCGCACGAGCTGCCCGGCCGCGCCCGTTGAGAGCCGAGCACTCGAGGAGGCGGTCGCCCAGTTTCACCGCGAGCAACTCGGCTTGCTGGTGCAGGTCGGCCGCTTCCTCGTGCCGCCCCATGCGCTCGTGGGCGGTGCCGAGGTTGATGAGCACCTCTGCCTCACCGACGGGATCACCGATCTCGCGGAACACCTCGATCGCCTGCCGGTGGTGTTCGAGCGCCTCACCATGCCGGCCCTGCCGCGAGCAGATCCGGCCCAGATCCGTGTGCGCGATCGCCTCGGCCGCACGGTCACCGACGTCGTGCAGGATCTTCAACGCTCGCCGGTGGTGGTCCTGCGCTTCGTCCAGCCGCCCGTAGCTCTGCAGGGCGCTGCCGAGGTCGTTGAGGATCCGCCCCTGCCCCACCCGCTGGCCGATCTCCGCGTAGATCGCGGCCGCCTGCCGGTAGCACGTCATGGCCTCCTCGTGCCGGCCGAGGCCGTGCTGCACCTGCCCGATGCTGGCCAGTTCCACGGCTTCCTGGCCGCGGTCGCCGGCTTCCTGGCTCAGCGTCAGCGCGAGGCGGTAGGAGGCGAGCGCGTCGTGGTAGCGGCGGGCCCTGCCCTCGTTGTTCCCCAACGCGTGCAGCGTCCGCGCCTCCCCCGCGAGGTCACCGAGCCGCCGGTACAGCCGCAACGCCCGGTGGTAGTGCTCGTCGGCCTCGCTGTAGGCGCCTGACCGGGCGTGCGAGCGTCCCAGCTCCAGCAACGACCGCGCCCGGCCCGCTGCGTCGCCGAGGTCCTCGGCCGCCGAGAGCGCGTTCTGGTGCAACGAGAAGGCGTCGTCGTTGTGGTAGCCGACGTTCAGGTGCTGGTCGATCACGCGCGCGATCTTCACGGCATATCCGGCGAGGTCACCTGCCGCGGTTCCGGTGATCGTGACGAGGGTGAGGCGCTCGGTGTTCAGCCACGTCTTCGCGGCGGACGCGGTCATCGTCGACGGCTCGCCGAGCCCGGATTCGCCGCGACGCCAACGTTTCGTGTACGGGTACAGGGCGTCCATCGCGTCGAGCGCACCGGTGAGGTAGTGCTCGTAGAGGTACTTCAACGCATCATGGCGGTCGGACTCCGAGAGCCGCTGTTGCGCTCGCTCACGGGCGAAGGCGCGCAGAAGGTCGTGCATCGCCCAACGCCCCGGCCCCGAGCTCTCCACGAGGTGAGCCTGCTGGAGCACGTCGAGCAGGTTCCGGCCTACGCGTGCGGACACCCCCGCGAGAGCGGCCACCGCGTCGGCGTCGGTGTCGCGGCCGGGATGCAGTCCCAGCAACCAGAACAGCCGGTTGGCCGCGGGTGGCAGGTGCCGTTCCGACCACGAGAACACCGCCCGCACGGCCGTGCCGGCATCGGCCCCGGCCTCCAGGAGGTCGAGGCGGTGGCGTTCGTCGGCGAGGTCGTCGAGGCCCACCCGCCCGCGCCGCGCGACGAGCTCGGCCGCGATTCGCAGCGCGAGTGGTAGCCGGGCGCAGTGCACCGCGAGATCTTCGAGCTCGGCAGCGGTCGCCACCTCGTCGCCGATGAGCAGGCGCAACAGTTGAACCGCTTCGACGGGGCTGAGCACGTCGAGCCCGACCCGATGCGCGCCGTCCCGCGCCACCAGCCCGACGAGGTCGTCGCGACTGGTGATCACGACGGCACTGCCGGGCTCAGCCGGGAGCAACGGCCGGGCGTGAGCGGCGTCGCGCGCGTTGTCCAGCACCACCAGCACGCGCTTTCCGGCGGTCAGGCTCCGGTAGAGCGCGATCTGAGCCTGCAGGACCTGCGGCACGCGGTCGGCGGTGACACCGAACGCGGTCAGGAACCCGTGCAGGGCTTCCTCCGGTGCCAACACCCCCTCGGGGTCGAAGCCGCGCAGGTTGACGTAGAGCTGCCCGTCCGGGAACTGGTCGGCAACGCGGTGCGCCCAGCGCACAGCCAAAGTCGTCTTGCCCACGCCCGCCGTGCCGCACACCGCCACGAGAGCGACCGTGTCCTTCGCCCTGACAGCGGTGTCGAGTTCGGCGAGCTCGGCCTGACGGCCGGTGAATCCGCGCACCAGCGGCGGCAGCTGCGCCGGTCGCGGATCCGCGACCCGGATCGGCGCGGGCGACGGCAGCAGCAGCGGATCGTGCGCGAGCACTCGTTCCTGGATGTCCGCCAGCACCGGCGACGGCTCCACGCCCGCGTGCTCGACGAGCCCGCGCCGAGCCCGTTGAAACGCTTCGAGGGCCTCAGCTTGCCGTCCAGCCCGGTACAGGGCCGTCATCAGCTGGCCCCACAACCGTTCGTGGCCTGGATGAGCAGCGGTGAGGTCAGAGAGCTCGGCGACCAGCTCCGCTCCGGACCCGGCGGCCAGGTCGGCGTCGACGCGGTCCTGCACGACGCCGAGACGCACTCCGGCCAGCCGGATCCGTTCCGCTTCGAGCGCGGCGATTCCGTCGAACTCGTCGAAGGGCCTGCCCCGCCACAGTTCCAGCGCGGAGGTCAGCCGTTCGCGAGCCACCACAACGGTTCCGTCGGCCAGCGCCGCGTGTCCCTCCCTGGCGAGCCGCTGGAACCGCACGATGTCCACAACGTCCGGTTCCAGCAACACGTACCCCGGCGCGCGCGTGGCGATCAGCACAGCCAGCGGACCGACACCCCTGCGGAGCCTGGACGAATATGTCCGAACTGTCCGCTCGGCGTCCGGCGGCGCCTGCGGGCCCCACAGTTCCGAGACGAACGTCGCGACGCTCACCGGCCGGCCCGCGTAGGCCGCCAGCAACGCCAGCATCGCCCGCAACCTCGGACCGCCGGGATCGAGCAGCCGCCCACCGGCTTCGACCTCGAACGGCCCGAGCACGCGAACACCGTCGTCCGGCATCCATTGCCCAGCCATCCGGCCTCCGCCCGTCCCTGATGCCCCGCAATGAGAGAGCAATCATCGGGCACGGGGATACGGCGAAGGCGCGGAGGTGGGCAAACTGCCGCTGACGGTCAGACGGGGAACACGCCGTAGCGCTGCGCGGCGGTGTTGTTGCAGACCCAGAGCTGCAACGCGAGGTTCTCGTCGGACCGTCCACCGGGAACGTCGAGGCAGTGGGTGTTCGTGCCGGCGACCCGCGACCGGAGCTCGACGAAGTCGGGCAGGCTCCGGTTCGCGTGGAACCGCTGGTTGCTGATGTTGGCACACGGCCACTGGACCACCGGCGTGCCGTTGGTGGCGCCGCCCAGCGCGTCCATGCACTTCAACGTGACCGCGTTGCGGATCTGGAAGTTGGAGTTGTCGTGGTCGACGAAGTCCCACCGCTGGAACGGGTTGCCGTTGCAGGTGGTCTGCACGATCGGCGCGCCGTCGTCGAACGAGTTGCCCAGCGGCGCCAGGCACTTGCCGCTCACCGTGCTCCGGACGGTCACGTCGAAGTGGTCGTCGGCGAGTGCCGGCGCCGCTGTGGCCACCAAACCGGCCACAGCGGTCGTCACGGCGAACGCCGACGAGGCGATCCACTTTCTCATTCGGTACCTCCCCTGAACCCGGGCGCCGGAAGGCCGCCCTGTGCGGATCACCATGGCGAGGCCCGTCGACAGTTCGTCGACAATCGGTCGACAGATCGGTGCGAACGTTCACCCCGTCCGATTCACGTCCGGCAGATCCTGGTCCACAGTGGACACACTGAGTCGGTCCAGTGCGGCGTACACCTCCGGCCTGCCGACCCTCAACCGGTACGAGACACCCAGGCCGATCGCGACCGCGACCGCCAGCAGCCACGGCAGCAACGCGATCGCCGGCGCGCCGGAACCCGCGAGCGTCGGGAAGTTCGCCACCGCCAGCACGGTGACGGCGACCAACCCCAGTCCGCCGAGACCGGGAGCGACGGCGGTGCGCCAGATCCGCGGGTCGCGGCGGCGCCGGAAGTAGGCCACCACGGCGATGCCCGCCATGGCCTGCAACGTGATCACGCCCAGCGTGCCGATGCCGGTCATGCTGGCGGTGAGGTCGGCCAGCGGGTCGAGCCCGGCCGCGGCGTAGCTCGCGGCGACCAGCGTGGCGAACCCGATCTGCACGCCGCTCGCCACGTGCGGTGCGCCGTTGCGCGGGTTCGTGCGGCCGAGTGCCGGGGGCAGCACGCGTGCCCGGCCGAGAGCGAACAGGTAGCGGGTCGCGGAGTTGTGCAGTGCCAGCAAGGCGGCGAACAAGCTCACCACCAGGAGCAGCATCATCACGTCGGTGAGGACCGTGCCGAGGTACGTCTGGCTGATCGAGAACACCAGGTCACCGGCCTTGAGATGCTCCTGCGCGGCCGTGCCCGCCCGCGTCACGCCGATGGCGCTGACGACCGCCCACGTGGTGAAGGCCGCGAAGACACCGATCAGCACGATCGCCGCGTAGGTCGCGCGCGGGATCGTCCGCCGCGGGTCGCGGGCCTCCTCGCTGAAGAGGCCGGTCGCCTCGAAGCCGACGAAAGCGTTGAAGGCGAACAGGAACGCGATGCCGGCCGACCCGGAGAACACCACGCCGGGAGCGAACGCGCTCACGTCCAGACCGGTGCGCACGGCCACCGCCACGTCCAGCACCAGCAGGATCGACACCTCCAGCACCAATGACACCCCGAGCACCTTCGCGCTCACGTCCACGCCCCGGCGGCCCAGCGCGAAGACCGCTATCGCCGATAGCAGGCTCCAGAGCTGCCACGGGGTGTGCGGGCCGAGCACCTGCTCCACCACGTTCGCGGTGAAGAAGCCGCTGGTGCCGACCGCGCCCGCGACGAAGCAGTTGTAACCCACCAGCGCGACCATCGCCGCGACCATCCCGAGTGGACGGCCGAGACCGTGCGTGACGTAGACGTAGAACCCGCCCGCGCCGACGATCACCTTGCTCATCTGGGCGTACCCGATGCCGAAGAGCACCAGGACGACGGCGGCGAGCAGGAACGCGCCGGGCATGCCGCCGCCGTTGCCGAGCGCGATGCCCAGCGACGCGATGACGATGATCCCGGTCAGCGGCGCGACCGCGGCCAGGACGAGGAACACGACGCCCGCGGTGCCGAGCGCGTCGCGACGCAGGACGCCCGGTTCCGGTGCGGCCATGAGCATTTCTCCCTCCGAGACAGGTGCCCGGAATCGTGCTCTCCCGCACCGCCCCGGTCTTGCGTCGCAGTGCACAACCGTTGCCCCTCACCGCGCGAAACGAGACACCAGGCCGCCTCCTGCGGGTCTCGTCCGCGATAGTCGCGGCCGAGGGGCCCGGAGACGGCACCGCCGAAGTGCCCGAATACGCCCGGTATGAGGCCACTCCGGCGGCACCGTCTCCGGGCCTCTCGCCCGTGACTCTCATCGAACGGACGTGCAGGACACGGCCTAGGCCGTTTGGGCCGGATCGCTTATCGTGTTTGAAACTTCACCGACGAGAGGTGTGGGCCCGGTGAGCGCTCCGACAACCCTGGTCGTCCGCGACTTCACCGAGTTCCGGGCCGCCGTCTCGGAGTCGTTCGTCCCCCTGCGGGTCAGCGCGAACGGCGGCGACGGCTTCCGCGGCCGCATCCGCACGTCGGCCGCCGACGAGGTGCAGATCTCCGAGATCACCGCGTCCGCACACGTCGTCGAACGCACGCCCGAGCTGATCGCGCGGGCGGACCGGCGGTTCTACAAGCTCAGCCTGATCCTCTCGGGCACCGGGATGCTCGTGCAGGACGACCGCCAGGCCGTGCTGCGGCCTGGCGACGTCGCGCTGTACGACACGCATCGGCCGTACTCGCTGGTCTTCGAGGAGGACTTCCGCAGTCTCGTGGTGATGTTCCCGCAGCGGCTGCTCGACGTACCCGGCGAGCTGATGGGCCGGCTGACGGCGGTGCGGATGTCGGGCAAGGAGGGCGTCGGCAACGTCGTCGTGCCGTTCCTCGCCCAGCTCGGCAGCAACCTGGAGCAGCTCGACGGACCGGCCGGCACGCGGCTCGCCCACAGCGCGATCGACCTGCTCAGCACGCTGGTGGCGACGGAGCTCGACCTGGGCCGCGTCAACACCGACCCGCACCGCGAGCTGATGCGGCGCATCCGGGCGCACATCGACGCGAACCTGCACTCCCCCGACCTCACCCCGGCGAAGATCGCCACGGAGCACTTCATCTCCACCCGCCACCTGCACGGGCTGTTCCAGCACCAGGGCACGACGGTCGCGGGCTGGATCCGTGCGCGGCGACTTGAGCACTGCCGCCGCGACCTGCTCGACCCGGTGCACGCGGGCCGTCCGGTGGCGGCGATCGCGGCGCGCTGGGGGTTCGTGGACGCCGCCCACTTCAGCCGGGTGTTCAAGGCGGCGTTCGGCAAGGCGCCGAGCGAGCTTCGCCGGGCGATCTGAGCCGCCCGCACGCCGACCACCGTCACCGGGACCAGGACGGCCCGGTTCGCCTGCGCGCGTTCTGACCCGAAACGGCACCACGAGGTTGGCCGCGAGTGCACCGTTGTTGTCAGCTACCGCACGAGCGGTTCCGTGCCCGCGACCGTCAACCGACACTGGCCCGGGAGCCGACCGGAAGGACCTTCGTGAGCACAACGCACCCGCTCGACCCGCTGACCGCGGCCGAACTCTCCGCAGGCCGCGCGGTGCTCGCCGACGCCGGTCTCGCGGGCGCGACGATCCGGTTCCCGCAGGTGTTACCCGTCGAACCGGCCAAGGACGAGGTGCGCGCGGGTGGGGCGACCGACCGCAGGATCCGCTACACGCTGCTCGACACCGCCACCGGCCGCCGTGGGGAGGCCGTGGTCTCCGTGAGCCGGAGCGAGCTGGTGTCGTGGGACGACTGGGCGCAGACCGACGGGCAGCCCTCGTACCTGCTGGAGGAGTACGGGCTGGCCGAGGAGATCACCAAGGCGTGCCCGCAATGGCGCACCGCGATGGCCCGACGCGGGCTCGCGGAACGAGTCGAGCACGCGTTCTGCGCCCCGCTCGCTCCCGGCTGGTTCGGCCGCCCGGACGAGACCGGCCGGGTGATCCGCACGCTGACCTTCCTGCGTGAGGACGACACCGACAGCCCGTGGGCACACCCGGTCGAAGGCCTGATCACGACCATCGACCTCACCAGCCGGACCGTGCTGCGGGTCGAGGACCACGGCGACGTGCCGGTGCCGGCTGAGCACGGCCGCTACACCGGCGTCACCGCGCGGACGTCGCTCAAGCCGGTGGAGATCACCCAGCCCGAGGGGCCGAGTTTCACCGTGGAGGGCCAGGAGATCACCTGGGAGGGCTGGAAAGTCCGGGTCGGCTTCAACTCGCGCGAAGGCCTCACCCTGCACCAGCTGTCGTTCCAGGGCCGTCCGGTCATCTATCGCGCCTCGGTCCCGGAGATGGTGGTGCCCTACGGCGACACCGCGCCCGGCCGGTTCTGGATCAGCTACTTCGACGCGGGTGAGTACCAGTTCGGCAAGAACGGCAACAACCTGCGCAACGGCTGCGACTGCCTCGGCGTCATCCACTACTTCCCCGCGTGGGTGGCGAACGACCACGGCGACCCCGTCGAGATCCCCCAGGCGATCTGCCTGCACGAGGAGGACGACGGCATCTTCTGGAAGCACACCGCGCTGAACGGGCACCCCGAGGTGCGCCGTTCCAGAAGGCTGGTCATCTCGTCGATCTCCACCATCGGCAACTACGACTACGGCCACTACTGGTATCTCCACCTCGACGGCACGATCGAGCTGGAGGCCAAGGCCACCGGCATCGTGTTCTGCGGCGCGGGCACCGAGGGCGAGGAACAACGGCACGCCACCGAGATCGCGCCCGGCCTGTTCGCGCCCGTGCATCAGCACCTGTTCTGCGCGCGGCTCGACGTGGAGATCGACGGTCCGCGCAACAGCCTGCACGAGATCGACGTCGTCGGGGTGCCGACCGGGCCGGACAACCCGCACGGCAACGCCTTCACCTGGCAGAGCACCCCGTTGCGCACCGAACGCGAGGCCATGCGGATGGCCGATCCCGCTCGTGCCCGCGTGTGGGAGATCCGCAGTGCGGACCGGGTCAACCGGCTCGGCAAACCGACCGCCTATCAACTGATGCCGCATCCGTCCGCCACGCTGCTGGCCCAGCCCGAGGCGACCGTGCGCGCCAGGGCGGAGTTCGCGACGAAGCATCTGTGGGCGACGCCGTTCCGCGAGGACGAGCGGTATCCGGCCGGCGAACAACCCAACGCCCACCCCGGTGGCGCCGGCCTGCCCGCGTGGACGGCGGCCGACCGCGACCTCGTCGACACCGACATCGTGCTGTGGCACGTGTTCGGGCCCACCCACGTGCCCCGGCCGGAGGACTGGCCGGTCATGCCGGTCGACAAGTCCGGGTTCGTGTTGCGGCCCTACGGGTTCTGCGACCGCAACCCCGGCCTCGACCTGCCGTCCGGCACCTCCCGCTGCCACTGAGAGGATCCCTTCCGCGGCAGTCAACCGCCCTGCCGCGGACGACAAGACCGGACGCCCTCCCCCGCTCGATACTCGGCTCGACGACGAGCCGAGGAGGCACCTGGATGGCGACGCGACTGTTCATCGACGGGCAGTGGGCCGAGGCCGGTGGTGGCGGCATCCCGACCCTGGACCCGGCGACCGGCCAGGTGATCGAGGAGGTCGGCACCGCCTCACGCGCCGACGTCGACGCCGCCGTCGCCGCGGCACGCCGGGCACTCACCAGCCCCGAGTGGGCGGGACTGCTACCCGTCCAGCGCGCCGCACTGCTGTTCCGCCTGGCCGATCTGGTCCAGGAGCACCACGAGGAACTGGCCGCGCTGGAGACCCGCGACCAGGGGCAGCCGATCGGCGTGTCCCGCCAGGTCAGCGTCACCGGCGCGGCCGAGCACTTCCGCTACTTCGCCGGCTGGGTCACCAAGATCCAGGGCACCACGAACCCGGTCTCGTTCCCGGACACGCTGCACTACACCCGCCGCGAGCCGGTCGGGGTGAACGCGCTGATCACGCCGTGGAACTTCCCGCTGATGATCCTCGCCTGGAAGCTCGCCCCGGCGCTCGCCACCGGCAACACCGTGGTGATCAAGCCGAGCGAGGTCACCCCGCTGACCAGCATCCGGCTCGTCGAGCTCACCCAGGAGGCCGGGATTCCCGCCGGTGTCGTCAACCTCGTCACCGGCGACGGCGAGGTCGGCGCGATGCTGAGCGGTCATCTCGGCGTCGACCACGTCTCCTACACCGGTTCCACGGCGGTCGGGAAGCTGATCACGGCGGCGAGCGCGGCGTCGAACCTCAAGCGCCTCACGCTGGAGCTGGGCGGCAAGGCGCCGAGCATCGTGGCGGCCGACGCCGACGTCGACGCGGCCGTCGCGGGCAACCTCGCGGGCGCGACCCTCAACTCCGGTCAGGTGTGCGCGGCCTACACGCGGTTCTACGTGGATCAAAAGCGCGAGCAGGAGTTCGTCGAGAAGATGGCGCGCGGCCTGGAGAGCCTGAAGGTCGGGCCGGGCAGCGACGAGTCCACGCAGCTCGGCCCGTTGGTGTCGCAGAAGCACCGTGACCACGTGGACGCGCTGGTGCGCACGGGTCGTGACGAGGGCGCCGAGCTGGTGACCGGTGGCGGCAAGGTGGACGGCGACGGTTACTTCTACGCGCCGACGCTGTTCGCCGGCGTCACCGACGGCATGGCGATCATGCGCGAGGAGATCTTCGGCCCGGTGCTCGCGGTGACGTCCTACGACGGCGAGGACGACCTGCTCGGGCGGGCCAACGACACCGAGTACGGCCTGGCCGCGACGGTGTGGACGCACGACATCCGCACGGCGCAGCGCTACGCCGACGGCATCCGGGCGGGCGCGGTCTTCGTGAACATGCCGCCGATTCCGGACATGGCCGCGCCGTGGGGTGGTTACAAGGCTTCTGGCTGGGGGCGGGAGATGGGCCCGTGGGCGATCGACGCCTACACCGAGACCAAGTCGGTCTGGCTGCACTACGGCTACTGATCCCCTTCACAGGCAGGACTTCGGATGACCACGCCAGTGCCCAGGCCGGGCAAGATCATCGCGTTGCACCTCAACTACCCGTCGCGCGCGGCACAACGCGGGCGGGTGCCGGACCAGCCGTCGTACTTCCTCAAGCCGCCGACCTCGGTCGCCTCCAGCGGTGACGTGCTGGAGCAACCGGCGGGAACCGAACTGCTCGGGTTCGAGGGCGAGATCGCCCTGGTCATCGGCAAAACAGCCCGCCGGGTGGCACCGGAGGACGGCTGGGCCCACGTCGCCGCGGTCACCGCCGCGAACGACTTCGGCGTCTACGACCTGCGCCATGCCGACAAGGGCAGCAACCTCCGCTCGAAGGGTGGCGACGGGTTCACCCCGCTCGGCCCGGTGCTGCTGCCGGCCGAGTTCGTGGACCCCGCGGCTCTGCGGATCCGCACGTGGCACAACGGCGATCTGGTCCAGGAGGACACGACCGCCGGGCTGTTGTTCGGGTTCGGCAGGCTGG
This sequence comes from Lentzea sp. NPDC006480, assembly GCF_040611995.1. Lineage (NCBI taxonomy): Bacteria > Bacillati > Actinomycetota > Actinomycetes > Pseudonocardiales > Pseudonocardiaceae > Lentzea > Lentzea sp. NPDC006480. The sequence continues at coordinate 23,863 of NZ_JBEXPJ010000059.1, read as the reverse complement.
TCGCCGACCTGTCGCAGCTGATCACGCTCGAACCTGGAGACGTGGTGCTCACCGGGACACCCGCGGGCGCGTCGGTGGCGGTGCCCGGCGACGTCGTCGAGGTCGAGGTCGACACGCTCGGTGGCCTCACCACCGGGCGTCTGGTCACGCACATCGGCGAGGGAACAGTCCCGTTCGGACCGTTCGGCGCCCAGCCGCGAGCAGACGAGTTTCAACGCGCGGAGGCTTACGGCACAACGGAACCAGGGTTCGCCCTCACGGACTCGCTGCGCGCGCGGATCGAGTCCGTGAGCACCGCGACGCTGTCGTCCCAGCTCCGCAAGCGCGGCTACAACGCGGTGTCGATCGACGGGCTGACCTCGACCCGGCCCGGTGGCCGCCTCACCGGCCTCGCCAGGACGTTGCGGTACCTGCCGTACCGCGAGGACCTCTTCCGCAAGCACGGCAACGGGTACAACGCACAGAAACGCGTGATCGACTCGCTCGGTCCCGGCGAGGTGCTGGTGATGGAGGCACGGGGCGAGCGCGGCACCGGCACGGTCGGCGACATCCTCGCTCTACGGGCCCAGGTCGCGGGCGCGGCCGGAATCGTCACCGACGGCGGAGTCCGCGACATCGCCGCGGTGACGGCCCTGGCCATCCCGACCTATCACGCCGGCCCACATCCGGCGGTGCTCGGCCGCCGGCACGTGCCGTGGGATGTCGACATCGCGATCTCCTGCGGTGGCGCGACCGTGTGCCCCGGCGACGTGATCGTCGGAGACGACGACGGCGTGCTGGTGATCCCGCCGGATCTGGTGGAGGAGGTCGTCGGCGCGGCGATCGAGCAGGAGCTCCAGGAGAGGTTCATCGCCGAGCAGGTCGCGGCCGGCGAACGGGTCGAGGGGCTCTATCCGATGAGCGAGCACTGGCTCGGAAAGTACTACGCGTGGAAGGACAGCAATGCGTTTCCGCTCCAACCCCCAGCAGATCCGCGGCTCGATCGCACCAGTGATGACCCCGTTCACCGCTGACGGCGCTGTCGACCACGAAGGCCTGATCAACCTGGTGCGCTGGCAGCTCGCGTCCGGCACGCACGGCATCTCGATCGGAGGTTCCACCGGTGAGCCCGGTGCCCAGACGGTGACCGAACGGGCGGCGGCGATCCGCACGGTGGCCGCCGAGGTGGCCGACCGGGTGCCCTTCGTGCCCGGTACCGGCACGGCGAAGCTGGACGAGACGCTGGAGCTGACGGCCGCCGCGCAGGACGCGGGAGCCGACGCGGCGCTGGTGATCACGCCTTATTACGCGCGGCCGACCCAGGAAGCGCTCTACACCTGGTACCGCACGGTGGCGCTGGAGTTCCCGGATCTGCCGATCGTGGCCTACAACGTGCCGAGCCGCACCGCCGTCGACATCGCACCGGAGACCGTCGCCCGGTTGTTCCGCGACCTCGACAACTTCGTCGGCGTCAAGGAGACCACGAAGGACTTCGAGCACTTCTCCCGCGTGCTGCACCTGTGCGGACGGGAGCTGCTGGTGTGGTCCGGCATCGAGCTGTTGTGCCTGCCGCTGCTGGCACTCGGCGGTGCCGGGTTCGTCAGTGCCACCGCGAACATCGCGCCCGCCGCCTGCGCCGAGATGTTCACGGCCTGGGAGTCGGGCGACCACGAACGGGCTCGCGAGATCCACTACGGGCTGCATCCGTTGGTGGACCTCCTTTTCGTGGAGACGAACCCGGCGCCGGGCAAGTGGGTGCTCGCCGAGCGCGGCCTGATCGCGTCCGGGCACGTCCGGCCTCCGCTCATCGAGCCGACCCCGTCCGGCCTCGACCGCATGAAGGCGCTGCTGGCAGAGGGAGCGAACTACCTGAGCCCTGCCGAGGGTTTCACCTTGGAAGGAAAGTGATGACGACGCACCACGTTCCGGACAACCTTCCCGGGAAGCTCCAGCACTTCATCGGCGGTGAGCTGGTCGACAGCTTGTCCGCCAAGACGTTCGACGTGCTCGACCCGGTCTCCAACACGCCGTACGTCACCGCTGCGGCAGGTCAGGCCGAGGACGTCGACCTCGCGGCGGCTGCGGCGCGCAAGGCGTTCGTGGAAGGGCCTTGGCCGCGGATGGCCGCTCGCGCACGGGCCAAGGTGCTGAACAGGATCGCGGACGCGGTGGAAGCGCAGGACGAGCGGCTCGCCGAGCTGGAGACGTTCGACACCGGGCTGCCGATCACCCAGGCGCTCGGCCAGGCCCACCGCGCCGCCGAGAACTTCCGGTTCTTCGCGGACCTGGTCGTGGCGCAGTCCGACGACACCTACCAGGTGCCCGGCCGGCAACTGAACTACGTGCACCGCAAGCCGGTCGGCGTCGCCGGGCTGATCACGCCGTGGAACACGCCGTTCATGCTGGAGAGCTGGAAACTCGCGCCCGCACTGGCCTCCGGCTGCACGGTGGTGCTCAAGCCCGCGGAGTTCACCCCGCTGTCGGCGAGCCTGTGGGCGGGGATCTTCGCCGAGGCGGGACTGCCGGACGGCGTGTTCAACCTCGTCAACGGGTTCGGCGAGGAGGCGGGTGACGCCCTGGTCAAGCACCCGGACGTGCCGCTGATCTCGTTCACCGGCGAGAGCACGACCGGGCAGACGATCTTCCGCAACTGCGCCGCGGGCCTCAAGGGCATGTCGATGGAGCTCGGCGGCAAGTCGCCCGCGATCGTGTTCGCCGACGCCGACCTCGACGCCGCGATCGACTCCACGCTGTTCGGCGTGTTCTCGCTCAACGGCGAGCGGTGCACCGCGGGCAGCCGAATCCTCGTCGAACGGCCGGTGTACGACGAGTTCTGCTCCCGTTTTTCTGAGCGGGCCCGCCGGATCGTCGTCGGTGATCCGTTCGACCCGGCCACCGAGGTCGGCGCTCTCGTGCACCCCGAGCACTACGCGAAGGTGATGAGCTACGTCGAGCTGGGCAAGACCGAGGGCAGGCTGCTCGCGGGTGGCGGGCGTCCACCCGGCCTCGACACGGGCAACTACGTGGCGCCGACGGTGTTCGCCGACGTCGCACCGGACGCCCGGATCTTCCAGGAGGAGATCTTCGGCCCGGTGGTGGCGCTGACCCCGTTCGGCACCGACGAGGAAGCGCTCGCGCTGGCCAACGAGGTGAAGTACGGGCTCGCCGCCTACGTGTGGACGCCGAAGCTGGAGCGCGCCCACGCGTTCGCCCAGTCGGTCGAGGCGGGCATGGTCTGGCTGAACTCCCACAACGTCCGCGACCTGCGCACGCCGTTCGGTGGTGTGAAGGCGTCCGGGCTGGCCCAGGAGGGCGGCTACCGCTCACTCGACTTCTACAGCCACCAGCAGGCGGTCCACGTCACGCTCGGGCCGGTGCACACACCTCGCTTCGGAACAGTCCAGAAAGGACAGTCATGACCACTCCGCCGGACGTCATCCGCTGCGCCTACGCGGAGCTGGTCGTCACCGATCTGGCCGCCTCACGCGCGTTCTACGTCGACGTGCTCGGCCTCGTCGTCACGCACGAGGACGACGACGCGTTGTACCTGCGCGCGTTCGAGGAGTATCTGCACCACTGCCTGGTGCTGCGCAAGGGTTCGACAGCCGCGGTGGCCGTGCTCGCCTACCGCGTCCGCACTCCCCACGACCTCGACCTGGCCCAGGAGTACTACGGGGCGCTGGGCTGCCGGGTCGAACGCCGCCCGGCCGGTGCGACCCGCGGCATCGGCGAGGCGGTGCGCGTCGAGGACCCGCTCGGCTTCCCGGTGGAGTTCTTCCACGACGCCGAGCACGTCGCGCGCTTCACCCAGCGCTACGACCTGCACGGCGCGGGCGCGCTGGCGAGGCTCGACCACTTCAACCTCGCCACTCCGGACGTGCCAGCCGCCCGGAAGTACTACGAGGGCCTGGACTTCCGCGTCTCCGAGGACATCCAGGACGACGAGGGCACGGTGTACGCGGCCTGGATGTTCCGCAAGCCGACCGTGCACGACGTGGCACTGACCGGCGGCGACGGCCCGCGCCTGCACCACATCGCGTTCGCCGCCCACGAACGCACCCAGATCCTGCACGTCTGCGATCATCTCGGCGCCGTCCGGAAGTCGGACATGATCGAGCGCGGTCCCGGCCGGCACGGCGTGTCCAACGCGTTCTACCTGTACCTGCGCGATCCCGACGGCCACCGCGTCGAGCTGTACACCCACGACTACTACACGGGCGACCCGGACAACCCGGTGATCACCTGGGACGTGCACGACAACCAGCGGCGTGACTGGTGGGGCAACGCGGTGGTGCCGAGCTGGTACGCCGAGGCGTCCGCGGTGCTCGACCTCGACGGCAACCCGCAGCCGCTCGTCGTGCGGACCGAGTCGCTGGAGTCGGAGGTCACCATCGGCGCGGACGGCTTCTCGTACACGAACAAGGAGGAGCGGGAGTTCAAGCTGGGCGAGCAGGTCTGACGCGTGGATCAGGCACGGCGCAGGCGCGGGCCGGTGCTCGCGCGGCCGGAGAGCTTCGGCGGCAACAGGGTCAGCGGTGCCGTCGGCCGGCCGTTCAACCTCGCGACGAGCAGCTCCATCGCCTGCCGTCCCAGCTCCTCCGCGGGCAGCTGCACCGAGGTGAGCTGCATCTGCTCGGCGAGCTCGTCCGGGCAGATCGCCACGACGGCCACGTCGTCGGGAACCCGGCGCCCCAGCGCGCGCAGGCTCGCCGCGACCCAGCCGAGCGCCGCCTCGTTGTGCACGACGAGCGCGGTCATCGCCGGCTGCGTGCGCAGCAACGAGCGCACCGAAGCCAGCACCGACTCGTAGTCGTCCTCGGCGGGCAGCACCGTGGACGCGATGCCCCGCCGCATGGCCGCCGCGCCGAACCCGGTCATCATGCGCTGCGCGTAGCCGGTGTTGCGCTGGTACACGACGCTCGGAGCGCCGAGGAACCCGATGTAGCGATGACCGAGGTCGGCCAGGTGGTCGACGCACCGCGCCCCGGCGGACTCGAAGTCGAGGTCCACACAGGTCAGTCCCTTGACCGCGGCGGGGCGTCCGATGAGGACGGACGGCTGTGCCATCTGCCGCAGCAGTGGCACCCGGTCGTCGTCCAGTTCGACGTCCATCACCAGGAAACCGTCGACCTGGGCACTGCCCGCCACCCGGCGCAGACCTTGGGCGCCTTGGTCCGCCGTCACCAGCAGCACGTCCATGTCGTGCCTGCGGGCGGTGGTGACCGCCGCCGTCACGAACCGCATCACGACGGGCAGGTGCACGCCGGGGCGCAACGGCAGCACCAGCGCCACCACGTTCGTCCTGCTCGTCGCGAGCGCCCTGGCACCGGCGTGCGGGTGGTAGCCCAGCAGCCGGATGCTCTCCCTGACCTTGGTGCGGGTCTGCGGTGAGATCGACCGCTTGCCCGTCAGCACGTACGAGACGGTGCTCGGCGCGACACCGGCATGCCTCGCCACATCCGCGATGGTGACCACGTTGGCACCTCCGTTCACATCGACGATCGACAGTCGAACCCGGTGCTCGCCAGCCGCGCGCCGGGCACGTCCTCCTTGGTCACCGAGGGTGAATCGAATCGCTTCGACCGGACTTCGTGAACGTGGCACGACTCACATGGGGCGTCAAGAAGGGGTGAGCCCGTTTCGACTTGTTCGACACTTTTTCTGTCGAATGGCGCGCCCGATTCGACGGTTCGCCTTGGAAAACGCTTTCCGCATTGTGCCGCAACACATTTGGGCCCTTGCATCACGTGCTGGAACGGTTCATCGTTGCCGCCGTGGATCTGCGACGATGCGTTCTGCTCCCGTTGGTGGTCACAGTCGTCCTCGATCGCGGGCTCGTCGCGGCAACGGCCAGCGACGGCGTGCACCTGAGCTGGCGCCAGCTCGCTCGTGGCGGACATCTTCGGCGACTGGGGCGAGGAACTCGTCCTGCGCCCGCCGGGCAGCACCGCGTTGCGCTACCACCTCAGCACGGAACCGGCCGGCCACAGATGTACACGCTCATGCATGACCGCCAGTACCGCGTCGAGGCCGCCCGCCGGCAGACCACCTACAACCAGCCGTCGCACCCGGGCTTCTACTTCGCCTCGGACGTCGACTGGACGCGCGTTCCCCTGCCCTCGCACCGGAAGGACGCACCGTGAAACTCCTGGTCGCAGCAACGGTCCTCGTCAGCAGCGTCGTCGTAACGCCCTCTGCCTCCGCCGCGAGCACCCCGACCGACCCGAACGTCAGGTACTTCGGTCGCTGGAACACGGCCACGTCGAGCGCCTACGTCTCCGAGTGGGCCGGCGCCTACCTCGCCGTCGGCTTCACCGGCCGGACGGTGAAGCTCAAGCAGCGCCGCGCGATCGACTTCTTCGTGAGCATCGACGGCGGTCCCGACGTGTCCTATGTGAACCGGACCGGCACGGCGAACCTCACCCCCACGCCATTGACCGCGGGCGACCACACCCTTCGCGTTTCCTACCGCCCGATCGCGGGCTCCTACAAGGGTGACGCGGTGTACCAGGGCATCGAAATCGACACCGGCGCGAAGACGTTCGCTCCCGCCGTGCCGTCGAAGATCATCGAGTTCGTCGGCGACTCCATCACCGTCGGCCAGCAGTCGTCGAAGCAGGCGCTCACGGCATACGGCTGGCTCACGGGCGAGAAGCTCAAGACCGGCCACACGCAGATCGCGGTGGGCGGCGCGTGCCTGCACCCGGCCGCTGACGGCTGCCTGAGCATGCGCGAAGGCTTCCTGCGCACCGGACTCGCGCTGGACGCGCCCGCGTGGAACTTCGGCCGGTACAAGGCGAACGCCGTCGTGATCAACCTCGGTACCAACGACGTCGGGCACGGCGTCACGAAGGACCAGTTCCGCGCTTCCTACGTGACGCTGCTGCAACGCGCCCGGCAGAAGTACCCGACCGCGGCGATCTTCGCGCTGGGCACGTTCCGCAAGCGGTTCCTGCCGGAGACGCAGGCGGCGGTCAGGGAGCTCAACGACAGCAACGCGTACTTCGTCGACACGACGGGCTGGATCGACGAGGCCACCGACACGACGGACAACGTGCACCCCAACGACCAGGGCCACCGCAAGATCGCCGACCGCCTCGCCCCGATCATCGCCGCGAAGATCTGGTAGACCGTCGCTTCTGACCTTTGGGGTAGAAGCGACGGTCTGCTGAACGGTTGCTTCCAAGGCGTTGGCCCTGCTGGCGTCTGGCGGGCGTGCAGCGCGACCTTGGAATCAACCGTCCAGAGGGCGAGGCGTCGGACGCGGTCAGGACTACAGCGTGACCGGTTTGCCGCCCAGCGTCACCAGCAACTTGCCGTCCGAGGCGAACGACCAGCCGAGGGCGCCGGTGTAGGAGGAACACCTCGATCCGTTGGTGCCGAGCCAGAACTGGTTCGAGCTGTCCGCGTTGCCGACGGTCTTGTCGTTGGCACCCTTGCTGCTGCGGCACGACGTGTTGCCGCGATACACCGTGCTGCCCGCGTCGAACGAGAAGTTGCGCTCGTCGTTGTCGATGCTGAGGTTGTTCGACACGGTCATGGCGCCGGGGTTGCGGTTGTACGTGAAGCCGTGCTTGCCGTTGTCGAACGCGATGGTGCGCCGGACGACGTGCGGCACGGCGATGTCCTCGCCGCCGAGCTTGAAGCCGTTGCGGTCGCCGTTGCCCGCCTGGCCGCCGTTGCTGAGCGTGCCGTTCCGGTACGACAGGGAGTCCTCGATGGTCACCGGGCCGATCGCGCCGGTGTCGGACTTGGTGTAGAGGTCCCAGCCGTCGTCGATGTTGTTGTGCGACACGGCGTACCGGAAGACGTTGCCGGAGCCGACGGTCAGCTTGGCGGCGAACCCGTCGGCGTCCTCGCCGTCGGAGTCGCGGTTGTCGTGGGACTCGGCGCTCAGCACGAGGTTGTTGGCCGGCCACTGACTCTTCGGCGTGCTGGACGCGATCCGCGAGAGCTGCAGGCCGGTGTCGCGGTTGTAACGGGTGACCGTGCGTTCGAGGATGTTGTTGCTGCCGCCCACGAAGATGCCGTTGTCGCCGGCGCGTTCCACGATCAGGCCGTAGACGTGCCAGTACGACCCGTTCACGGCCAGGCCGCGGTTGGCCGGGTCCTCGGTCTGCGCCGAGAAGTTCAGCACCGGCTTCTCGCCCTGGTAGGAGGTCAGCTTCTTGCGGGCGCTCGCCGTGCCGTTGTTGCCCGCGGCGATCGTGACCGTCTTGGCCAGGCCGTACGTGCCGCCGCGCACGAAGATCGTGCCGCCCGCCGCGATCCGGGTGATCGCCGAGGTCAGCGTGGTCGGGTCGGAGATCGTGCCGGTCGCGCCGTCACGTCCGGACGGCGACACGTACAGCACGCTGTCGGCAGCGGACGCGGGTAATGGCAACGCCAGGACGACGGCCAACGCCACACCTGTGGACTTCATCATTTTCTCCCTGAGTGCGAAAGGATTTCCGGGAGCGCTCCCAGGCAAGTTAACGCACCCACTTCAAGAAATGCAACGAAGCCCGAAAAGATTCACAACGGTGAAAAGCGTGCAATTCACAAATAGAAAACGACCCGGACCGCGGGCATGCCGAATCCGCGGACGGGCGCGTCCGCGGATTCGATCTTCAGTTGTTCCCCGCGGAGATCAGGGAGTGGCGAAGCTCGGGTGCGGTGGCTGGTTGTAGGCCGTGTTCTGCCACGCCACGGCTTCCCGGTACTGCCGGTCCTGCATCAGCGAGGGACGCCGGATCGACGTCGGTTCGGTGGTCGAGTAGATGCGCAGCGCCCGGCTGTCCGAGGTGCGCCAGATGACCTCCTCGCGCCAGTCGCCGAGGATGTCCGCCTGCAACGCCGGCGTGGACTTGGTGCCGTTGTTGGAGGCCACGCCCGACCCGGTGAGCAGCCGCGTGTCACCGTTGGGGCCGTACTTGTCGATCGTGGTGCCGTTCAACAGCTCGCGCTGCGCGTCGCCGTCCCACCAGATCACGAAGTTGGTCGAACCCGGCTTGCGGGCCGCGACCTGCGCCCCCGTCGTGGCGGACCTCAGTCCGCCGACCGCGGCCGACCACGCCTCGGCACCGGGGTTGCCCGCCCAGATGTCCGCGGCCACCGCCCGGCCGTTGTCGCAGCCGCACGACGGCGCGCTCCACAGGATCTGGCCGGTGCGGGCGTCCCCCATCCAGTCCGCGACCTCGTTCGTGTGCTCCGACGGCTTGAAGACCTCCAGGCCGGGGCGGGACGGGATGAAGTCGCCGACGTGCAGCGCGTCACCGTGGTGGGTGCCGTTCTGCCACAGGCCGCGCCCGTTGTCGTCGATCGCCATCGAGCCGTAGATGATCTCGTCGCGGCCGTCGGCGTCCACGTCGGCCACCGACAGCTGGTGGTTGCCCCTGCCCTCCCACGCCGAGCGGTTCGACTGGGACGCCGAGTCGAACGTCCAGCGCTGGGTCAGCTGGCCGTTCCGGAAGTCCCACGCCGAGATCACGCTGCGGGTGTAGTACCCGCGCGCCATCACGATGCTCGGCCGCGAACCGTCCAAATAGGCCGTTCCCGCCAGGAAGCGGTCGACCCGGTTGCCGTAGCTGTCGCCCCACGACGAGACGGTTCCTCGTGGTGGCACGTAGTTCTCGGTGTCGAGCACCGCGCCGTCCGTGCCGCGGAAGACCGACAGGAACTCCGGACCGGCCAGCACATAACCGTCGGCGTTGCGGTGGTCGGCGTTCGCGTTGCCGATCACCTGCCCGGTGCCCGACCGCGTGCCGTCCGCGGTCTTCACGGCGATCTCGGCCCTGCCGTCACCGTCGTAGTCGAAGACCTGGAACTGGGTGTAGTGCGCGCCCGCTCGGATGTTGCGGCCGAGGTCGATGCGCCACAACCGGGTGCCGTTGAGTTCGTACGCGTCCAGGTACACGTTGCCGGTGCGGCCCGCCTGCGAGTTGTCCTTGGCGTCCGCGGGATCCCACTTCAGGACGATCTCGTACTCACCGTCGCCGTCCAGGTCGCCGACCGACGCGTCGTTCGCCACGTAACCGGATCCCGGGCTCTGGATCGGCACGTCCTTGCTCGTCGCCAGGGTGCCGACGGATCGCGTGGCCGCCGATTCCACGCCTCCGCCCACCTGGCGCACCGAGTAGGACGCCGTCGCGGGCGCACCCGCGTCGAGATAGCTCGTCGCCGTCGTCACCGGCGCGCGGTTGACCTTCACCCCGTCGCGGTAGACGTCGAACGCCACGTCAGGAGCATCGGAGCCGAGCAGCCGCCACGACACGAAGTTGCCGTCGCCGTGGACCGACCGGATGCTGACGAGCCCGCGGTCCGCGGTGGCCGCCGGTTGCGCGACCGCGGGAACGCCGCCCGCGACCAGGATCGCCGCGAGGAGTGCCGACATCGTTGTCCGCTTCATCGCGCATCACCCGCCCGAGACCGAGCAGCTGTTGGTGGTGAAGTTCTCGCCACCACCGACAGCTCGCGTGAACTTGTTCATGGAGCTTTCCTTCCTGGAAATCGAAACGTTTCAACTCCAAGAACATTAGCGTCGAATTAATCGAATGCGGCGCGCACAATTCTTCGACCTGTGTTCGACGTGGGCGCCAGGGACTGTCAGACCCCGCCGCTAAAGTCGCAGGCACCACGACGGGTGCCCGGGAGGCCGGTTGATCACCATCAAGGACGTCGCCAAGCACGCGGGCGTCTCCGTCAGCACGGTGTCCTACGTGCTCAGCGGCAAGAGGCCGATCTCGACGACGACCTCGCAGCGCGTGCGCCGCAGCATCCACGAGCTGGGCTTCCACCCCAACGCCGGGGCGAGAGCACTGGCGAGCAGCCGCACGAACGTCCTGGCGCTCGTCGTTCCACTCCGGACGGACCTGAACCTGCCGGTGATCATGCGGTTCGTGTCGTCGATCGTCGCGGAGGCACGCGAGCACGACCACGACGTCCTGTTGCTCACCAAGGAGTCCGGCGCCGACGAGGTCCACCGGGTGATCGCGTCCGCGCGGGCGGACGCGGTGATCGTGATGGACGTCGAGGCACGCGACCCGCGCCTGCCGGCGCTGCGCGAGCTGGACGTGCCGGTGGTGCTGATCGGCGTGCCGGCCGACCCGGCCGGGCTCAGCTGTGTCGACCTCGACTTCACCACGAGCGGCGCGAGCACCGTCACGCACCTGGCCGACCTGGGGCATCGCTCGATCGGGTTCATCGGCTCACCGCCGTCCGTGTACGAACGCAAGACCGGCTATGCGACGCGGTTCCTGTCCGGCATCACCAAGACCGCGCGCAAGCGCCGCGTGACCGTCCACGTACATCCGTGCGCCCCGTCCTACACAGCCCTCAGCGCGAGCCTGGACGCTCTGCTGCGGCCCGAGCTCGGCATCACCGGGCTGGTGGTGCACAACGAGGCCGTCCTCGCCGACGTGGTGCTGGAGCTGCAGCGGCGGGACAAGCGGGTGCCGGAGGACATCTCCGTCATCGCGCTGTGCCCGGACACCCTCGCCGCCGCCCAGGCGGTGCCTCTCACGTCGATCGCGATCCCGGCGGACGAGGTCGGCGTGATCGCGGTGGAGATGCTGATGCGCGGGCTGGCGGGCGAGCAGCCGGCCGAGGTCAGGCTGCTCGCCCCTCAGCTCACCGATCGGGGCAGCACGGTCACGGCACCGAGCACGGCCGATCGTTGAGCATGAACGACACGGGGTTCGCGTTCGTCCCAGTCCAGCTCCCGGTGAACCCGAAACCGACGGTGGTGTTCGGCTTGATCTCCTTGTTGTAGCCCTGGTCGGTGACGGTCACCGCCGCACCGGTCTGGGTGAGCTTGCCGTTCCACAGCTGGTTGATCACCTGGCCGTTGGCGAACGACCACTTCACCGTCCAGCCGTTGACCGCCGTCGAACCGGTGTTGGTCACGTCGACGGCTGCCTGGAACCCGCCCTGCCACTGGTTCTGCACGGTGTACTTCACCGAACACCCGGTTCCGGGCTGGTTCGTGGTGGTCGTCGTGGTCGTGGTCGTTGTGGTCGTGGTGGTGGGCGGGGTTCCGGTCATCTCGCCGAGCACGATGCCGCGTCCGTTGGTGCCGAGGTAGACGCGGCCGTACACGCGCGGGTCTCCGGTGATGGCGTCGCCGATGTTGCCGTACTGGTGGCGGTCGTCGTTGATCCGCACCCAGCTCGCTCCCGCGTCGTCGGACCGGAAGACGCCTTTGACACCACCGGTTTCGCCGATCAGGTACAGCGCCGGGTAGGTCCGTCCCGCGGCTGCCTTGCCGAACCCGATGTTGAGCGAGTTCGCCACGCCGGTGACCTTCGCGAAGCTCGCACCGGAGTCCGTGGAGTGCCACAGCCCGCCCGTGCCCGCGAGCCAGATGTCGCCTTCCTTGCCTGCCACGGCTTTGAAGTGCGCGGAATCGGGCAGGCCGGTCGCGGCCGTCGCGGTGAAGCTCGCGCCGCCGTTGGCGCTCACGTAGAACTTCCCGGCGGAGAACCCGTAGAACTTCATCGGGTTGACGCGGTCCGACTCGACGACCGCGCCCGCCGGAATGCCGGTCGACGCCGTCCACGAGTTGCCGAAGCCGGTCGCGTGGTGCACCCCGGTACCCGCCGGGCTCCAGACGAACCTGCCGCCGTCGGCTGCCGCGGCCACCGTGCCGCCGCCGGTGACACCGCCCGGTTCCTGGCCCTGGAACCAGTTCGCGCCGCCGTCGGTCGAGAACGCCACGCGGTTGTCGTTGGGCCTGCTGGTCCTGTCGAAGTCACCGACCCGCACGATCGTCGCGGGGCTGAGCTCGGCGTAGTCCAGGCCGCGCGTCGACGTGAAGTACGGCTGGTTGAAGGTCCTGGCCGGTACCGCGTCCAGCCGGTCGTGCCGGAAGCCGCCGATGTCACCGAGTGCGCTGATCAACGGCGGCCCGGACGGTGGGCTGATCAGGTCCGTCACGGCGGTTTCCTCCAGTCCCGCGGCCATCGGCCTGATCGTGAACTGGGTGCCGCGGTCCCACGCGGTGAGGTCCATGGTGCCGTAGAGCGTGGCGCCCGTGCCGTACATCAGCCGGTCGGAGTTGAACGGGTCGATCTCTATCGACTCGGTCATCCAGCCGAGCTTCGGGGAGACCTCCGGCGGCGCGGGGTTCGCGCCGAGGTCGAGCCACGGCGACGCGCTGATGTCCATCCGGTAGCGGAAGCTGCGGTTCGGGTAGCTCGCCCAGTCCCAGACGCGCGTCCAGGTGGCGCCGTAGTCGGTGCTGCGGAAGAAGACCACGTCCGGCCACCACGCGATCTGCGTGGCGACCATGAGCGTGCCGGGCTTCTTGCGGTCGACGGTCAGGCCGCTGTAGCCGAACGTGTTGTCGGTGCTGGTCGACGGCACCGGGCTGATCCGCGTCCAGGCGCCCGTCGCGGTGTTCAGCTTCCAGACGTCACCCTTGGCGCCGTCGTACGGGCCGCCGGTGTCGCTGGTGGCGAGGTAGAGCGTGTCACCCTGGAGAACTCCCTTGTGCGGCAGGAAACCTGTTGGTTGCCCGGCCACGCGTTCCCACGTCGTGCCGCCGTTGCTGCTGCGGTAGACGTTGTTCTCCTTGTCCGCGACGCCCACGTAGATCGTCTGGGTGGCCGTCGAAGCGTTTCCGGTGCGCGGGTCGAACGTCACCCACAACACTCCCTGGTTGTCGTTGAGATACCCGTTGGGGTCGTTGGGATCCTGGGCGTAGTTGCCGGGGTTCGGGAACGCGGTGACCCTGCTCCACGTGGCACCGAAGTCGGTGCTGCGCCACAGGCCGTTGCCGCTCGGCGCGCCGAAGTACAGGACGTTGTCGCGGTTCGGGTCGATCGCGAGCCGCTCCCCCATGCCGCGGCCGGGCATGTTGCCGCCGATCTTGAACGGCAGCGGCGTGGTCTGCCAGGTGGTGCCGCGGTCGGTGGAACGCAGGATCGCGCCGTTGTTGGGGTCCCAGCTGTTGGTGTACATGCCCGCCGCGACGTACACGCGGTTCGGGTCGACGGCGTCGGTCGCGAGGCTCGCGACGCCGTTCAGCCCCCAGTTGTCGAGGCCCACGTGGTCGAGCAGCGGGATCCATCTGCTGGTCTGCGGGTTCAGCCGGTACGCGCCGCCGATGTCCGTGCGCGCGTAGACCAGGTTCGGTTCGCTCTGGTTGAACACGATGCCGGGCACGAACCCGCCACCGGCGATCTCGACGTTGCCCCACGAGTAGGTCTCGGCCGCCGCCGGACTCGCGCTCGTCGTGTGTGCCACCACGACGAGCGCAGCCGTCGTCACCACTGCCAATGCGCCTGCGAGAGCTCTCCGCATGAGAATCCCTTCACGCCGATTTCCGCGATGGTCGCCCTCACGCGCGCAGAAGTTCAAACAGGGCTCAGGTTTCGACTCGATTCGACTTCGCGAACACCTCTATTTCGCCGAGCGTCAGATAGCCGGACGGTTTCGCGGTCAGCACGACGCGGACCGCGGTCGCCGGAGGTGCCGGGTTCAGCACGACTTCGGTCCTCGGTGCGGTCACCTCGATCTCGGCGCTCGAATCGACCCACGTGCCGTCGATCCCGCGCACCTGCACCTTGACGCTCTGGGCGATTCCTCCGTCGCCATCGCGGTGGGAATGCACGGCGATCTTCGTGAGATCACGGGCTTTCGGGAAGGTGAACGTGATCGTGTCGGACGGGTTCTTGGTGCCGGACTTCCAGTTCGACCACGCCTTTTCGTCGGTGACGCCGTTGCGCAGTCGTTCCGCGGAGTAGCCGGGCTCGGTGTAGGTCGCGGCGACCGCCGCGTCCGCCGCCACGTTGACCTCGACGGGCTCGGTGACCTCCACGACCGCCGTGGCCGCGACCGTGCTGCCGTCGACGACCTGGGCGCGTCCGCTCACGGTCACCGTGCCGATCCGGTCGAACACCCCGGCGTCCCACGTGACCGGTAGTTGGGCTGTGCCACCGCGTTTGCCGATCCCCGTGACGGTGGCGGGAAGATCCGGCCGTCCGCCGACGTAGGTGCCGGCACGTGCCGGAATCGTCGAGGTGATCGTGTCGACGGTGACCACGGCCAGCGCGTCCAGCTTGTGCCCCAGCGGATCCGTCGCGGTGCCGCGCACCCGGACCGTGCCGGGCTGGTTCCACCGCGAGTCGGCCGGCAGGTCCCACACCACCGGCAGAGTGCCTCGCGGGCCATCGCGGTAGACCGGCGTCACGGTGTTCGGCAGCACGGGACGCAGCTTCGGAACCGTGAAGACAGCGGCGTCTCGGGTCCGCAGCACGGTCTCGTCGGTCACGGTCCACCGCTGGCTCGCCCCCGATGTCGGAGTCTTCGCCTGGACGGCCTCGCCGGTCGCGTCGATCAACGCACCCGTGGCCGCGTTGACGAACGTCCAGCTGCCGTCACCGGTCGTGGACATGATCCACTCCGCAGCGGTGTCCTCGGCGGACTGCAACACCACCGCCTCACCACTGGCGGCGAGCCTGGTGCCGGACACCGCGTTGACGATCTCGTAGCGCTCGCGGTTCCCGTTGCCACGGCTGAGCTTGCGCACGGACCACAGCTGCCGTCCACTGGTGACATCGGTCGTGCGGGCGACCGCGCGGGACCAGTCGTCGGACGGTTGCAGCGACTTCTCGCCCATGGCCAGCCGGTACACGTGACCGGACTGGACCAGGGCAGCGTCCTGGGAAACCCCGGACACACCGCTGACCTCGAACGTGGTGACCGACTTCGCCGGTACGGCGAGCGTCGCCGCCCCACTGGAGACCCTGACCGGCTTACCGCGCACCAGAGCGCCATCCGCGCTGGTCACCACCGGCGTGACCCGCGCGTTCGTCGAAACGTTTCGGAACCGGGTGAGGTCGAGGGTGACCGCGCGGGCCGCTGAGCCGTTGTTGACGTGCACGACGCTGACCCCCTGGTCGAAACGCTTCACCGCGGCCACCGTCGACGGGTCGTCGGTCTTGACGAACCTGTCTCCCGGCCGGACGAAGTGGGTGAAGTTGCGGATGGTGTCGAACTTGGAGTTGGTCTTGATCGGACAGGTCTCGGCGGTGTCGGTCGCCTTGCAGTTGAACGGGATGTGGATGCTGCCCCAGTTCTTGCCCGCGGCCTGCTGCGGGATCGCGTCCTCGATCGGCTGCCAGAACACCCACGCCGACGGTTCGAGCTCGCGGATGTCCTCCAGCATCCTGGTCGCCATGCCCAGGCCGGGTTCCATGCCCGTGTAGTCGGTGGTGCCGTTGCCCCAGGTGCCCTCGACCTCGCTCATCCAGAGCTTCTCGCCGGCACCCTTGGCGATGTCACGGGCGCTGGTCCGCTGGCCGGTGCCGTAGGTGTGGACGTTGAGCTGGTCGATCACGTCCCGCGCCGGTCCGTAGCCGTTCCAGTTGCGCACGAACGTACCCGGGTTGGTTTCGTCCATTGCGGACACTTTGGTCTTCGACTTCAACCGGTCGAGTGCCCGCCGCGCCGCGAGCAGAACCTCCTGCTGCAGCTCCGGCCCGGCGTGGGCGCCCTCCTGCCGTCCACCGGTCGGCTGGCCGTCGGCGCCGAGCTGCGTGCCCCAGTAGTTCGTGTTGGGCTCGTTCAGGGGCGCGAGCGTGTCGAACTTGATGCCGTGCGCGCGTTCCAGCTGCTGCGTCACGCGTGCGAGGTAGGTGGCGAAGTCGTCGACGCGGTCCCGGCGGATCTGGTCGGTGTTCGCGTCGAACCCGCCCGAGACGTACCCGCTGACGGTCTGGAACCACGGAGGTGAGTTGCTGAACGCCTCCCACTTCGTGACCTTGCGCTTGACCTGGTCGACCCACCAGCGCTGGTTGGCGTCCGCGCCGAAGTTCCAGTGGTCGGGGTTCTCAGCGTTCCACCAGTCCACGTCGGCGTGCGTCGTGCCGGGCGGAGCCTTCCAGAAGCCCTCCATCGTCGCGCCGACCTTCATGTAGTCCTTGCGGACGTCCGGCGCGTTGCCGCCGCCGATGTTGTAGCGCGCGATGTTCAGCCGCAGCCCGTCCTCACCGAACAGCATGTCGACGAGCCGTCGGCGGATGGGATCCGGATAGCCGCCGGTGACGTTGGCCATCCACACCAGGCTCGTGCCCCAGCCCTCGAACTCGGGCTGCCGGTAGGACGGGTCGACGCGGACCGTGACCCCGTTGTGCGGCGGAGGATCCGCGCTCGCCGTTCTCGCGGTGGTGAGCCCGGCCACGACGAGGACAAGTGCCAGCAGGAGTCTCGCCACGTCAGCCCCCCAGCCGGAAGTCGGCGACGCGGATCGGCGACGGCGTGCTGCCGGTCGAGGTCTGCTGGTACTGCACCGACAGAATCCCTTGCGACGCAACACGGGACGTGTCGACGTTGACCTCGCCGAACGCCTGCAGCGACGGACGGTCGAACACCGTCGTCCAGTCGGTCCACCCACTTGCCCTGCTCGCCGCCACGATCTTGCCGCGCGGCATCACCAGGTACGCGTTGTCGTTGCGGTCGAGCACGATCTTGGTGCGCTGCGTGTGGTTCGGCGCGACCGGGACCTCCATCTTGGTCCACTTGCCGTCCGCGCCCCGGAAGACGTGGAACGTGCGGCCGTACTGCGCGCGCTGCTGGGCGTAGTTCGAGACGCACTGGGTGAAGCGGCCGGGCACGTAGCTGATCACCACGTGCGGCCGGCCGTTCGTGTCCACCGCCTGGCTCTCCTGGTTCATCAGGCCGTGGTTCGGGTCGAGCGGATCCGCCACCAGTCCCGGTGACGTGACGCCGACCGGCATGCCACCGGTCGTGCCGACAACGGTTCCCGCACCGTTGCGCCACGTCCGGCCGCGATCGTCGCTGTAGACGTAGCCGGTGTCGTGGTTGGTGAGCCCGCCCGAGTTGCAGAGCACGCCGGAGTTGCCTTCACGCCAGGTGAAAGCGGCGTGCAACCGTCCACTTCGGTCATAGCTGAGCCCGTGCAGGTACATGTTCCGCGTGGTCGACACGACCCCGTTCGGTCCCGTGTACTCACCCGTCGCGGACGACCAGCCGCCGAGCTTGCGCCACGAGCCGCCTGTGTACTCGGCGAGCTCGTTGACGCCGTTGCCGGAACCGCCGGTGCGATAGCTGAACTGGAGCCTGCCCTCCGGCGTCACCAGGAACTGCGGGTAGGTCATGGATCCGAGCTCGACGCTCCCGAGCGTCCGCTGCACCTCGCCGAACGACTCGGCGTTCCACCGTTGCGCGCCGATCGCGAGGCCCGGCTTGGAGCGGAAGTAGAACAAGCGCGTGTTGTGCGTGTCCATCGCGACGTGGATCGTGTTGTCCTGCGGGGAAATCCCCAGCGAGATCACGTTGTGCGAGTCGTCGACGCCGAGCTGGTGCGGCAGGACCACGGTCTCCCACTTGGTGCTGCCGATGCTGCGGCGCGCGATCACGGCGTTGCGGCTCGCGGTGTACCACGTGGCGTACTGATGTCCCTGGTAGGTCACGATCGCGTCCTGCTGGAACGAGTTGTTGTTCACCAACCCGTCGTAGGAGACGAAGTACAGCGCCGACGGATCGAGCAGCGAGTCGCCCACGAGGCTCACGCCCGGTGCCGCCTGCGCGGTCCCCGGCACGGACAGAGAAGCGGCGGCGACTGCCGCGGTCAGCAGATGAGCGAACGTCCTGGCCATGACCGGGGAGCGTGCTGTCGAACAAAATCGAACGCAAGGGACAGATCATTCGATAACAGCGCCGGGGTGTGAACGGGTCGGACCTCGTGGCCCCTTGTCGCTCTCCTGCACCAACTGTTCACTTGTGTGCACTTCTGTCTGAACATGGAGGTTCAGCGTGCGGCGCGCGATTGTTCTTGCGACAGTCCTGTTGGTTGCGGCAGGTTCGATGACACCGATCGCCGCCGCCGTCGATCCCCCGCCTGACGTTCACACGTACCTCGAAGATCCGCGCCGGGTCGAAGAAGGGCAGGAGCCGCACCACGCGTTGCTCGACCAGCAGCCGGGCTTCACGAAGACGCTCGACGGCAAGTGGCGCATCGCCATGGCGGACAAGCCTTCCGAGGTGCCCGCGCGGTTCTACGCCGAGGACTACGACACTTCGAGCTGGCGCACGGTGAACGTGCCGCACACCTGGCAGACCGACGGACTGGACCACCCGATCTTCCGCAACATCGCGACCGAGGTGCAGCCGGACGACCCGCCCCACGTCCCGCGCGACATCAACCCGACCGGTGCGTACGTCCGCGACTTCGACGTACCGGCCAGCTGGGCGAAGCGCGAGACGTTCCTGCGCTTCGAGGGTGTGACGTCCGCGTACTTCGTGTGGGTCAACGGGAAGTACATCGGTTACGACCAGGGCGGTTACACGCCGGCCGAGTTCGACATCTCCCCCGCGCTCCGGCCCGGCCGCAACAAGATCGCCGTGCAGGTGCACCGCTGGAGCGCCGGTTCCTACCTGGAGGACTACGACCAGTGGCGGTACTCGGGCATCTTCCGCTCGGTCTCGCTGTACTCGACGCCCACGACGTTCATCCAGGACGTAACGCTGAAGACCGACCTCGACGCGACCTACACCGACGCGACGCTGACCGCGGACGTCGAGCTCGGCCACAACCCTCAAGGCACCCAGCGGATCAACGCCATCCTGCGTGACGCGAGGGGCGGGGAAGCCGGTTCGACGAGCACGGAAACCACTGGCAGCACGGCACGTCTGACGCTGCCGGTGCGCAACCCGGCCAAGTGGACCGACGAGACGCCGAACCTCTACACCGTCGTGCTGACGCTCACCGCGCCCGACGGCACCAAGCACGTCGTCAGCGACACCACCGGCTTCCGGAAGATCGAGATCAAGGACAGGACCTTGCTCGTCAACGGGAAACGCGTGCTGTTCAAGGGCGTCAACCGCGCCGAGACCGACCCCGAGCACGGCCGGCACGTGCCCCGCGAGGCGCAGGAACGCGACGTCGCGCTGATGGAGCAGCTCAACGTCAACGCCGTCCGCACCTCGCACTACCCGAGCGACCCGTACTTCTACGACCTCGCGGACGAGCACGGCATCTGGATCGACGACGAGGTCGACATCGAGACGCACAACCACGAGAACTGCGGCCGGTGGTGCGAGGCGAACCAGCCGGAGTGGCGCGACGCGTTCATGGACCGCATGATCGCCATGGTCGAGCGCGACAAGAACCACCCGAGCGTCTTCATGTGGGACACCGGCAACGAGGCCGGGCTCGGCGCGCACCACTACGAGATGGCGAAGTGGGTCAAGGCCGACGACCCGTCCCGCCCGGTCTACCACCAGTCGAACAATCCGGACGGCGACGCGCCGTTCGCCGACGTGTGGGGGCCGCGCTACCCGTCGCCGGAGCGGTTCGCGGAGCAGGCGAAGAGCACGACCAAACCGTTGATCTTCGGTGAGTACGCGCACGCGATGGGCAACAGCCTCGGCAACTTCCGCGAGTTCTGGGAGATCATCCGCGCCAACCCGCAGACGCAGGGCGGGTTCATCTGGGACTGGGCCGAGCAGAACATCAAGCGGAAGACGCGCCTCACCCCCGACTCGTCGGGCAACGACATCGCCGCGCTGCTCTCCGGTGCGCCGAAACTCGTCGACGGGCATCGCGGCAAGGCGTTGTCGTTGTCGGGACTGGACGACTTCGTGGAGGTCTACCGCGACCGCAAGCTCGACATCACCGGCACGGCGCTCACGCTGGACGCCTGGGTGAAGCCGGGCAGGTGGACCGGGCAGTTCCCGATCATCGCCAAGGGCGACCACCAGTGGACGCTCAAGATGAAGAACGAGACGACGCTCGAGTTCTTCATCCACAGCGGCACGTGGCGCGCGGTGCAGGCGAAGGTGCCCGCCGACTTCTACGGCAACTGGCACCGGGTCAGCGGCACCTACGACGGCACCGCGGTGAAGCTGTACATCGACGGCGCCGAGGTCGGCAGCCTGCCTTTCACCGGCGCGATCGACTACTCGGCGGCCGACGTGAACATCGGCCGCGACTTCGAGATGTCGTGGAACGACCCGTCGACCGTCGGGCGGCTCGCCAGCGGTGATGTCGACGACGTGCGGATCTACGACCGGGCGCTGTCGGCCGCCGAGCTGACCGCTTCGACGCCGGCCGGTGGTGCGGTGCTGGCGCTGGACTTCGACCGCGTGCAGGAGAAGGGCACGCACTTCGCGTACGGGTCGACCCTGTCCGGTGTGGACGGTCTGATCAGCACCGACCGGACGCTCCAGCCCGAGACCACGCAGCTGGCGTGGGTGCACCAGCCGATCCGGTACGCCTACGCCGGTGGTGTGCTGTCGGTGACCAACGAGCGGCAGTTCACCGGCACCGACGACCTCACGCTGCGATGGCGGGTCACCGAGGGTTCGCGGACGGTCAGGAGCGGTGAGCAGCCCCTGCGGGTCGGAAGCGCTTCGACTGCGCAGATCACCCTGCCCGTGCCGGCCAACGAGGCCGGCCGCGAACGGTTCCTGACCGTCGAAGCGGTTACGTCTGACCACGTGCTCGCCCACGACCAGTTCTCGCTGGGCGGCGAGCGGGTTCCCGGACTGGACAAGGCGCCGCTCGACTGGGGTCTGGTCTTCACCCAGGAGGACGCCGCCAAGGTCACGGCGACCGCGGCCGGCGCCACCTACACGGTCGACAAGAAGAGCGGTGTGCTGACGTCGATCAAGTCGTGGGGCCGGGAACTGCTCGCCGGCGGGCCGAAGCTCGACGCGTGGCGAGCGCCGATCAGCAACGAGACCTACACGTGGGGCCGCGCCGAGGGCGAGGACTGGCGCAAGGCGGGCCTCGACCGGCTGGAGACGACCGTCACCGGTGTGCGGATGGAGAAGGACGGCCTGAAGGCCACGCGGATCGTCGTCGACAGCAAGGTCGCCGCGCCCGGTGTCAGCGGGGCGTGGTTCGACCAGACGATGGTCTACGCCGTGGACTCGTCCGGTGTGCTGCGGCTCGGGCATCGGGTGACGCCGCAGGGCTCGATGCGGACGCTGCCGTACCTGCCGCGCATCGGCGTCCAGCTGTCCGTGCCCGACCGTTACTCCGAGTTCTCCTGGTACGGCCGGAAGGCGGAGAGTTACGTCGACCGCAAGGACGGCACGCCGATCGGGGTCCACTCCAGCTCGGTGGCCGACCAGTACGTCGAGTACCACCGCCCGCAGGACCACGGCAACCACACCGACACCCGGTGGGCGTTGCTCACCGACGGCCGCACGTCCGGCCTGCTGGTGTCGGGCGCCCCCGAGGTCAGCGTGACGCAGTACGACGACATCGAGCGCGCCGCGTACCCGTTCATGCTGCAGCGCAACAAGGGCTACTTCACGCTGCACGCCGACCACGCGGTGACCGGTGTCGGTGACACGCCGAACCCGGTGCGGCAGCGCAACCAGGTCCGTCCCGACAGCACCTACGAATACACGATCACCATGCGGCCGTTGACGTCGCAGGAGGCCTGGTCGGGCAAACCGGCGGGAGCCTGACCGGACGAGGTGGCCCCGGTGCTCACCGGGGCCACCTCCTAAAACGATAATCGTTGTCATGTAGGCTGCGAGCCATGGCAGCGCGGGTCGTGTTGGTAGCGGGGTTCACCCACCACGAGGTGGCCGACGAGCTCTGGCGTGCGTCACCGGAGTCGGTGCTGGTCAGGCATGATCTGAGCAGTCTGGCCGACGGCGTGGTGCGGCGCTGGACGGACGGCGTCCTCACCGTGCTCGAACTGGCGCACGGTTGTGTGTCCTGCACCCTGCGCCTGGATCTCATCCCCCTGCTCGAACGGCTGGACGGCCGGGTGATCGTGCACCTGGATCCCGTGCTCGAACCGGAGGCCGTCTGCTTCGCGCTGAGCGAGACCGAGGTGCGGGTCGAGGCGGTCGTCACGGTGATCGACAGCGCCACCTGGCTGAGCGACGCGACCGGCGCGGACTCGCTGGCCGACCGGGGAATGGGCGCTGCCGAGGGAGACGAGCGGACCGTCGCGCAAGTGGTGGTCGGCCAGGCGGAGGTCGCCGACGCACTGGTGCTGATCGGGGCGGACCCGGAGCTCGCGGCCGTGCTCGACCGGCTCACTCCCCTTGCGCCACGCCAGGAACTGGCCGGGCTGGACGTGACGGCGTTGCTCGCGGCGGTGCCGGCCGGCTCTCGTCGCGGCCGGATCGACGACGGCTTCGAACCCCTGTTGCACGGGCAGCCCCCGCTGGAGCCGGCGCACGGGGTGTCGGTCGTCCACTTCACCGAACGACGCCCGTTCCACCCCGCGCGCCTGCACCAGGCGATCGACGTCCTGCTCGACGGCGTGGTGCGCACGCGCGGCCGGGTGTGGGTCGCGAGCCAGCCCGATGCGGCGCTGTGGCTCGAGTCCGCGGGCGGCGGCCTGCGGGTGGGCAACCTCGGGCCCTGGCTCGCGGCGACCGACGACTGGACAGAGGCCGGCGCGAACCGGTGTGCGGCCGCGTCGCTGATGTGGGACCCGTACTACGGAGACCGCAACCAGGAGCTCGTCGTGATCACCAGCTCGGCCGACCCCGG
The DNA here is from genome assembly GCF_040611995.1 of Lentzea sp. NPDC006480. NCBI lineage: Bacteria > Bacillati > Actinomycetota > Actinomycetes > Pseudonocardiales > Pseudonocardiaceae > Lentzea > Lentzea sp. NPDC006480. Next base: position 417 of record NZ_JBEXPJ010000059.1, on the reverse strand, counting down.
CCGGATCACCGACGCCCTGCGCACCGCGCTCGTGACCGACGAGGAGCTGGCGCTGATCGCCGAGCTCGACTTCGCCGACCCCTTCGCCGACTGGCACGAGGAGATGGAACTCTGATGCGCACCCCGGTGACCGTGCTGTCCGGCTTTCTCGGCTCGGGCAAGACCACCCTGCTCAACCACGTGCTCGCCAACCGCCAAGGCAGGCGGGTGGCGGTGATCGTGAACGACATGAGCGAGGTGAACATCGACGCCGCGCTGGTCGCCGGCCAGGGCACGCTCGACCGCACCACCGAGCGGCTGGTCGAGCTCACCAACGGCTGCATCTGCTGCACGTTGCGGGAGGACCTGCTCGACAGCGTCGGTGAGCTGGCGCGATCGAACCGCTTCGACACGATCCTCGTCGAGTCCACGGGCATC